>DASTQK010000036.1:0-12324 GCA_035761765.1 Rubrobacteraceae bacterium | reverse complement strand
TCGGTGGAGCGGTCAGCAGGGTCGATCCCGACGCCACGGCGGTGGGTGAGCGTGAGGCCGGCTTCGAGATGAACATCGTCGCAGCCTGGCCACCGACCGATCCCGACGGTCCACGCCACACGGCCTGGGTCCGCGAAGGGTGGGAGGAGCTGCGCCCGCATAGCGCGGGTGTGTACGCAAACTTCCTCTCGGACGAGGGCGCCGCCGGTGTCGAGGCCGCCTACGGCGAGCGGCTGAAACGGTTGACCGCGCTCAAGGATAGGTACGATCCGACGAACTTCTTCCGCCTGAACGCGAACATCCCACCTGGCGAGAGAGGCAGATGATGACGACACCGCAGGTGACCGGGGCTGCGGAAAACGCAGAGCGCGGGTCATCGAGCGCACCTGCAAACTCCTCGCGGCGGGCGCCGACGCGATAACCTTCTCGTGCGGGATCGGGGCCGTGCTATCAGTCGTCCTCGCCTGGGGCGGCCACGAGGGACCTCCTCACCGGCCAGAGGTGATAGCCTGCGAGCAGACAGCCGTCTGACGGTGCCGTCGTGCAGGCTACCTAAGACGGCGCAAGCCTTGACCGGTCGCCCGAGAAGCACAGCTACGGCGCGATAGCCCACGGGCCGAGGGCCGCGCTCGTGGAGTCGGGCAAGCAGGCTTGAGGAGGACGCAGAAAGGGTAAGACCCAAGCGGGTATGTGGGGTATCATAAAGAAGATCAGAGTGTTTAAATCGCTCCCACGAAGGATGCCTCGGGGAGGCGCGAGAAAAGGGTCGCGCCTCCTCTTGCGCCGCCCGGGGCCACTTTCAGAGAAGCGTACCGTGATGTGAGGGTGTGATCCTGTTGCAGAGAGAGACAGAGAGCCAGTTCTACGGGCCGAACCTCGGCTACGTGCTCGAGCTTTACGAGAGATACAGAGAAGATCCCGGCTCCGTGGACGAGCGGACCCGCGAGTTCTTCGAGACCTGGAGTCCGCCGCGACCCAACGGGCGCGTGGCCTCGGCAGCGGCCGAAGTGGCGGAGGTCGAGAAGGCCGTCGGGGCCTCCAAGCACGTGAGGCACATAAGGGACTTCGGGCACAGGGCGGCGCAGCTCGACCCGTTGGGGAGCGAGCCCCCCGGCGACCCCACGCTAGACCCGACGTTCTACAGGATCACCGACGAGGACCTCGAGACCTTGCCGACCCTCATCATCGGTGGGCCCGTCGCCGAGCGCACGGCGAACGCCAGGGAGGCGGTCGAGGAGCTGCGGCAAATCTACTGCGGCACGACCGGCTACGACTTCGGCCACGTCCACGACCCCGACGAGCGCTTCTGGCTGCGCGAGGCGGTCGAAAGCGGGCGCTTCTACAAGAGGCTCGAGGGCGAGTCGGCCAAGCGCCTACTGCGCAGGCTCACCCGGGTTGATACCTTCGAGAAGTTCCTTCACAGGACGTTCCTCGGCCAGAAGCGCTTCTCGGTCGAGGGCTGCGACATGGTGGTGCCGATGCTCAACGTGCTCGCCCACCGCGCTGCCGACGCCGGCACCCCGGAGATGGTGATGGGCATGGCGCACCGGGGTCGCCTGAACGTGCTCGCGCACGTCCTGGACAAGTCGTACTCGAAGATCTTCGGCGAGTTCCAGCAACCGGAGAGGGGCGAGCAGTCCTCGGCAGCCGGCGGGCTGGGCAGCGGGTGGGTCGGCGACGTCAAGTACCACCTCGGCATCCGGGGCTGGCACCTCGGTGACGAGGAGGCCGACGAGCACGTCCTCATAAACCTCGCGCCCAACCCGAGCCACCTGGAGCACGTCAACCCGGTGGTCGAGGGCATGACCCGCGCCGCCCAGGACGCGCGCGAGGAGGCTGGATTGCCGAGGCAGGACGAGAAAGCGGCCATGGCGGTCGTGCTGCACGGCGACGCAGCCTTCCCGGCCGAGGGCGTGGCGGCCGAGACCCTGAACCTGAGCCGCCTTCCCGGCTACACCGTCGGCGGCACCATCCACATCATCACCAACAACCAGATCGGCTTCACTACGGAGAAGCAGGACGCCCGCTCTACCCTCTACGCCAGCGACCTGGCCAAGGGCTTCGAGATGCCCGTAGTTCACGTCAACGCCGACGACCCTGAAGCCTGCCTGGCCGCCACCCGCATGGCCTACGCCTTCCGCCAGAAGTTCCACAAGGGCTTCGTAATCGACCTCATCGGCTACAGGCGCTTCGGACACAACGAGGGAGACGAGCCGGCCTACACCCAGCCCGTGATGTACGAGAAGATCCGCAACCACCCGACGGTGCGCGAGCTGTGGGCCCAAGAGCTAGAGCGGCGGGGCGCCATCTCCGAGGGCGAGGCCGACGAGATGGTCCGTGAGGTCTGGGAACAGATGGAGAAGATCCAGAAAGACCCGGATAACGAGGAGCTGGCCGAAGAGGAGCTCGAGACCGAGCAGCCGCGCACGCCGCTCGCCGAGATACCCGAGACGGCGGTGCAGGCCGGGAGGCTGGAGGCGCTGAACGAGGCCATGCTCGAGCGTCCCGAGGGCTGGCACCCGAACGAGAAGCTGGAGCGCCAGTTCAGGAAGAACCGCGGAGGGCTCGACGACGGCATAGACTGGGCCCACGCCGAGGCGCTCGCCTTCGCCTCGCTCTTGGAGGACGGCGTCCCGATCCGGCTGACGGGCCAGGACACCGAGCGGGGAACGTTCTCCCAGCGCCACGCCGTTGTGTACGACTTCGAGACCGGGGAGCCCTACGTGCCCCTGCAGAACCTTCCCCGGGCCGAAGCCTCCTTCGACATCCACAACAGCCCGCTCTCGGAGATAGCGGTCCTCGGCTTCGAGTACGGCTACACCCTGAACGCCCAGGAAGCGCTCGTGTTGTGGGAGGCGCAGTACGGGGACTTCGCCAACGTCGGGCAGCCGATGATAGACCAGTTCATAGTCTCGGGGCAGGCGAAGTGGGGCCAGACCTCGAGCCTCGTCCTCCTGTTGCCCCACGGCTACGAAGGCCAGGGCCCCGAGCACTCGAGCGCGCGCCTCGAGCGCTTCCTGCAGCTCGCAGCGAGCGACAACGTGCGTATAGCCAACCTCACCACGGCCGCCCAGTACTTCCACCTGCTGCGCGCCCAGGCCGCGCTCGAGGACAACAAGCGTCCCCTCATGATTATGACGCCGAAGAGCCTGCTAAGGCACCGGATGGCCGCCTCCGACCTCGTGGACCTCACCGAGGGCACCTTTCTCCCCGTCATCGACGACGAGGAGGCCCAGGGGAGGGCTGACTCGGTCGAGCGGCTCATCCTGTGCTCGGGCAAGATCTACACCGAGCTCGTCGACAGCGAGTTCAGGGAGGAGGCCGTGGACACCGCGGTGACCCGCATAGAGCTTCTCTACCCGTTCCCGGCGGACAGGGTGCGCGAGGTCATCGAGGGCTACCCGAACCTGCGCGAGCTCCTCTGGGTACAGGAGGAGCCCAAGAACATGGGCGCCTGGACGTTCGTCGAGCCCCGCCTCATGAAGTTGACCGAAGGCGAGTTCCCTCTCCGGTACGTCGGCAAGCCGGCACGTCCCAGCCCGGCCCAGGGTTCGGCGCGCTTCCACAGGGAGGAGCACGCGGACATCGTGCGGGCGGCCTTCGAGAGCGTAGAGGGAGACCTGGAGGAGGCCGAGGCGGCCGCGCAAACGACGCAGAGCCGCGCCCCCGGCCCGAGCGACTGAGGCTCGGAGATCCTAGAGAAAGAGGTGTTGCCAGGTGGCGGTTGAGATACACGTCCCGGAGCTCGGGGAGTCGGTAGCCGACGCGACGGTCGGACGCTGGCTCAAGCAGGAGGGCGAGGCCGTGAAGTCCGGCGATCCGCTCGTCGAGCTGGAGACCGACAAGATCAACTTCGAGGTCGAGGCCGAACAGGACGGCGTCCTCGAGGCCATCGCCAAGGGCGAGGGCGAGACCGTGGGCGTCGGCGACGTGATCGGCACGATCGGCGAGGGCACGGAAGCCCCAGCCGGGGAGGAAGAGGCTCCCGAAGAGGAACAGGCGGAAGCAGAACAGGCCGGGGTAGAGCCGGAGGCTGAAGAAGAGGCGGACGGCCACAGGGAGGCGGAGAACGGGGTCAGGGCCTCGCCTTCGGTCAGGAAGCTGGCCCGGGAGTACGAGATCGACCTCGGCGCGGTCTCGGGTAGCGGCTCGGGCGGGCGCGTGACGCGCGAGGACGTGGAGCGGCTTATCCGCGAGCAGAGCGGAGCGCCCACCCGTGAGGTCGAGCAACCCGCCCCTGGGGAGAACGGCAAGCGTGAGGCGGCACCGGCTCCCGCCACAGAGGATGGGCGCGAGGAGCGGGTGCGGCTCTCGCGGCGCAGGCTCACCATCGCCCAGCGCCTCGTCGAGTCGCAGCAGAACTCGGCTATGCTCACCACCTTCAACGAGGCGGACATGAGCGCGGTCATGGAGCTGCGTCGGCGGCGCAAGGACGCCTTCCAGGAGCGCACCGGCGCGCGCCTCGGCTTCATGAGCTTCTTCACCAAGGCTGCCGTCGCGGCGCTCAAGGCTTTCCCCAAGGTCAACGCCGAGCTGCAAGACAACGAGCTCGTGCTCAAGCACTACTACGACATAGGGGTGGCGGTAAGCACCGACGAGGGCCTCGTCGTCCCCGTCTTGCGCGACGCCGACCGCAAGAACTTCGCCGAGATAGAGCAGGGAATCGCGGACCTCGCTACCAAGGCGCGCGAGGGCCAGCTCACCCTGGAGGACCTGCGCGGCGGGACCTTCACTATCACCAACGGTGGTATCTTTGGCTCGCTCGTCTCGACTCCAATATTGACGCTGCCGCAGGTGGCGATCCTGGGGATGCACAAGATCCAGGAGCGCCCCGTCGCCGTAGACGGCCAGGTCGAGATCCGTCCCATGATGTACCTCGCCCTCTCCTACGACCACCGCGTCATCGACGGTGCCGAAGCCGTGAGCTTCCTCGTGCGCATAAAGGAGATGATCGAAGACCCCGAGTCCCTACTGCTGGAAGGGTAGAGCCGAGTAATCTCGGGAGGATCCTCTCGAAGAGGGTCCTCCTTCGATGATGCGGCTACAATTCGCGGCGGAAAGGTCGGACACACACACAGGGGAGGGTCATGGATCTCCGTTCGGTCCAGAGGCCGTTGAAGGAAAAGTACCGCAGCGAACCCGGATCTTCACGCATAGCGCTCCGGGCGAAAGGTAGCCAGACCGACATCCCGGTCTCCTGCTCGGTGGATATAGGCCGCGCCGTCTACGAGGCCCAGGCCCACGCCGGGGTCGGAGGGGCCGGTACGGCGGCATGCTCCGGGGATCTCCTCCTCGGCGCCCTGGCGGCCTGCGCCCAGGTAACCTGCCAGATGGTCGCCGAGGCGATGGGTATAGAGACCGAGCGCATCGAGGTCGAGGTCGAAGGCGAGCTGGATCTCGCGGGGACTCTAGGAATTTCGGGGGAGATACCGGTCGGCTTCGAGCGCATCCGGACCAGGTTCGAGGTCGTGGCGCCCGAAGCCACGAAGGAGCAACTGGACACTCTGCGGCGCAAGACGGAGCAGTACTGCGTCGTCTTCCAGACGCTCACCCGGCCGCCCGAGCTCGAGACGGAGTGGGCCTAGAGCAGCCTGACCGACGTCGCGTGGGACCTTCGGCGTCCCGTATGCGACGCGGATGGTTGCGTTTGGCGGCTCGTCGGGAAGGTTCGCAATCTGGATCGTCTTCGGTATACGTTCTCCCTATGCGATCGCCATGCTCGCCGGAGCATGCTTTGCCTTGTCGGAGGGCGAGGCGTGTCGTACTCTGGCCTATCGGATGAAGATACCGATGTACAGACGGTTACCAGGGTGACCGGCGGCGACGGTCTCGTCGAGCGGTTGCTATCTGGCGACAGGCGGGCTCTTGCGCGTGTGATCTCCAAGATAGAGCGCGGCGACCCCGAGACGCACGGGATCGTCTCGGAGATCTACTCGAAGACCGGTAGGGCCCTGAGCGTTGGCTTCACCGGCCCGCCCGGGGTTGGGAAGAGCAGCATCATCGCGAAGCTGATAGAGCTCTACCGCAAGGAAGACAGGAGGGTGGGGGTGGTCTCGGTCGATCCTTCGAGCCCGTTCTCCAGAGGCGCCATACTCGGGGACCGCATCCGGCTCTCCGATCACTTCCTCGACCCCGGCGTCTTCATCCGCTCGATGGGGAGCCGGGGGCATCTGGGGGGGCTGGCGGGCGCTTCACGGCTCGCGGCCCTCGCTATGGAGGCCGCCGGGATGGACGTGGTCCTGTACGAGACGGTCGGGGTAGGGCAGGGCGAGGTCGAGGTCGCCTCGGCTGCGGACACGGTGGTGCTGGCGTTGCAGCCGGGGGCGGGGGATGCGGTGCAGGCCCTCAAGGCCGGGGTCATGGAGATCGCCGACATCTTCTGCATAAACAAGGCGGACCACCCGCAGGCCAGGGGCGCGGCCAGCGAGGTACGCTCCATCCTGGATATCGGGCAGGAGCTGGATCCCCAGCCCTGGTTCCCCCCCATAATCATGACCCGCGGCGATACCGGTGAGGGAGTCGAGGAGCTCAAGGAGACTATACAGAAGCACCGTTCCTACCTTGAAGAGAGTGGCAGGCTCGAGGAGAGGCGGCGCGCCTCGCTCAAGGAGTTCGTCATCTCCTGGGCCAAGGAGCGCCTCGAGAGGGAGATGCACCATCGCCTCGAGAAGGAGGACGACGAGCTCATGGAGAAGGTCTATGGGCGGGAGTTGGACCCCATCTCCGCCTCCGAGAAGATCTTCCGGGAGGTCTGAGGTCCTGACGCCGTGGCCCCGGAGCGCATCGTCAGCCTGGTGCCGAGCCTGACCGAGGCCCTCTTCGCCTTCGGGGTGGGGGAGCGGGTCGTCGGCCGCACCCGCTACTGCCTTTGGCCGCCGCGCGCGGTGGGCAAGGTCCCGGCGGTTGGAGGAACCAAGAAGGTGGATGTGGCCCGTCTCCTGCAACTGAACCCCGACCTGGTCGTCGCGGTCAAGGAGGAGAACAGCAGGGAGAACGTCGAGAGGATCCAGGGCGCAGGCGTGCCTGTCTTCGTCGGCGCCCCGGAGAGCGTGGAAGGAGCCATCTGGCTCCTTCGAGAGCTTGCCAGGGTTGTCGATGCGCCGCAGGCGGAGACTGTCCTTCGTCGCATCGAGCGGGTATACGGCAGGTTGCGGGGGGGCAGCTCTGGCGGGCAGCGGGTCTTCGTCCCGATCTGGAAGAACCCGTACATGAGCGTCGGCTCCGACACCTACGCCCACGATGTGCTCGAGACCTGCGGTGCCGAGAACGTGTGCTCCGGCTCGACCCGTTATCCGGTCTTCACTCTCGAAGAGGTCGAGGAGGCGCAGCCCGAGATCGTCCTCCTCCCCGACGAGCCCTACCCTTTCTGCGCTGAGGATCTCGATGACTTCTACGGCCTCGACATCCCCGCCGCCCACTCCGACCGCATACACCTCGTGGACGGCAAGCTCCTCACCTGGTACGGGCCGCGGATGGCGAGTAGCCTCACCCACCTCGCGGCGTTGCTCGGATAGGAGGCGTCATACCGAATGCTCACGAAGACTTCCGTGCCCGTGGGCGCAATTGGCCGGATTCATATCAGCTTTCAGGCTCAAAAAACTACGATCTGGCACTGAGATCTACCGCTACGGGCAGGGCCGTCCGTCTCCAGTCCGAGAGGCTGCCATAACCGGGCTCGTACTTCTCTACGAGGAGCCGCCGCGCCAACTCGTCCTCCCTTTCGTCATCGACGACGCGGGCGCGGCCGTCCAGGGTCTCTCCGGCGATGCGGAGCGTAACCTCCGGTGTGCGGCGCAGGTTCTTCACCCAGTCCGAGCCGTGACTGTCCGAGAGCATGTAGAGGGTCTCGCCCTCCAGGGCGAACCAGATCTCGATCTCGTGCGGCCTCCCCGTCACGCGTCCGGTCGTGGTCAGGTAGCAAAACGCTTCGTCTCTGTAGCGCTCAGCTCTCAGCCTTCGGCTTTCGTCCGGCGCGAGCTACGCCTACCTCGTTCACCGAGAGGCTTACCGAACAGCTCTTTCACACCTTCTCCCGCTGCCTTAGCTCGACGCGCCGGATCTTGCCGCTCGTGGTCTTGGGTAGCTCGGGGACGAACTCGATCTGACGGGGGTACTTGTACGGGGCTGTCTGTCCCTTGCAGAAGTCCTGTATCTCGCGCGCGAGCTCGTCGGAGGGCTCGTAGTCCTTGCCCACGACGACGTATGCCTTGACGACGCTTCCGCGGTCCTCGTCCGGGGCCGGCACCACCGCGCTCTCGACGACCGCGGGATGCTCTATCAAAACGCTCTCGACCTCGAAGGGCCCGATGCGGTAGCCGGCGGAGAGGATGACGTCGTCCGCCCGGCCCACGAACCACAGGTGCCCGTCCTCGTCCCTGTACGCCCGGTCGCCGGTGAGGTAGTAGCCGTCCTGGAAGACCGCCTCCGTCTCGTCCGGCTGCTCCCAGTACTCCTTGAAGAGAGGGGGGATGCGCCCCGCGAGGGCGATGTCTCCCGGCTCGCCGGGCTGGCACTCGTTGCCGTCGAGGTCGATCACTTTCACGTCGCAGCCGGGGGATGGCTTGCCCATCGAGCCGGGGCGTACCTCGAGGCCGGGGAAATTGCCTACGAGGAGGGTGTTCTCCGTCTGGCCGTAGCCGTCGTAGATCGTGATCCCGTGCAGCTCCTTCCACCGCTCGATAACGGGTGGGTTCAGCGGTTCCCCGGCGGAGACGGCGTGCCTGAGCTTCGAGAGGTCCGCGCTCTCGAGCTCCGGCGCCTTGGCGAGGAGGCGGTACTCGGTCGGGGCCTGGCACAGGACGGTTATCTCGTACCCCTCTATGAGGTCCAGGCGCTCGGCCGGGTCGAAGCCGCCTTCGTGGAAGAAGATCTCCGTGCCCCAGCTCCACGGTCCCAGGTAAACGTTCCAGATGCTCTTGGCCCAGCCCGTCCCGGATGTGCACCAGAGCCGGTCTCCTTCCTGGAGATCCAGCCAGTATCGCGCCTGCATCCGCTTGGCGTAGGTGTAGCCGTGGGTGTGAAGAACGCCTTTGGGGTTCTTGGTAGTCCCGGACGTGTAGAGGATGAACGCGCCTTCATCGGACGATGTGTCCTCCGCGGTGAAGTCGTCCGAAGCGCTCTCCGCCAGCCCCTCGAACGGCTCCCAGCCATCGTTCTCCTCGCCCACGGAGACAAAGTGCTTGAGGTTCGGAACGTCGGTGCGCATCTTCTCGACCTCACCTATGCCCTCGGGGCCGCAGACCATCGCCACGGAGCCCGAGTGCTCGGCCCTGAACTTCAGGTCGCCGGAGCGGAGTTGCGGGGCGCAGGGGATGGCGATGGCACCGAGCTTGAGGAGGCCGGTCAGGATGGCGTGCCACTCGGGGACCTTGCCGAGCAGTACCATCACCCTGTCGCCGCGGCCCACGCCCACGTCTCGCATCGCGCTCGCGAAGCGGTTGGAGAGCCGGGAGAAGTCGCCGAAGGTCAGCCGGCGCTCCTGGCCGCTCTCTCCGAGCCAGATCATGGCCGGACGCTCCCCCGGCCACTCATCTACCACGTCGCGACCGAAGTTGAACCTCTCCGGCACCTTCCACTCGAAATTGGCGTAGGTGCTCGCGTAATCGCCGATGTTCGACACAGTTCCTCCTTGCCTCTCTCCCTGGTGCTGTATTTTACTAGAGCCCTGACCCCGAGCCTCCCTTCTTATAAACTCTGGTACCTGAGTAATCAGCATCGGAGGTTCGCAGTGGAACGGACGTTGGTTCTGGGTGCGGCGCGGACGCCCTTCGGGAAGTTTGGCGGGGCGCTCTCGCCCATGAGCGCACCGGAGCTTGGAGGAGCGGCGATCCGGGAGGCGATAGACAGGTCCGGCATAGATGACGGGGAACTACAACATTCCATCTTCGGCATCGTCGTGCAGGCGGGGGTGGGACAGATCCCCTCCCGCCAGGCCAACTTTCACGCGGGGTTGCCCTTCGAGCTCACGACCGAGACGCTCAACCAGGTTTGCGCCTCGGGCCTCAGGAGCGCGACGCTCGCCGAGACCCTGATCCGGGCCGGCGATTACGAGGTCGTGCTTGCGGGCGGCATGGAGAGCATGTCCAACGCCCCGTACCTCCTGCACAAAGCCCGGTGGGGTATACGCATGGGGGATACTCCCACTCTCGACGCCATGATGCACGACGGGCTTCTCGACGCCTTCGAGCACGTGAACATGATCCGCTTCGGCACAGACGGGGCTAGAGAGTTCGGTATCTCCCGCGAGGAACAGGACGAATGGGCGCTCCGTAGCCACCAGCGCGCCGCCGCCGCGACGGACGACGGCCACCTCGCCGAGGAGATCGTGGGCCTCAAGGTGCCCGGGGAAAAAGGCCAGACGACGTTTGTGGAGACCGACGAGCCGATCCGGCGCGACACTACCCTGGAGAGGCTCGCAGCCCTGAAGCCTCTCGATGAGGGCGGCACCGTGACAGCCGGCAACGCCCCCGGCGTCACCGACGGGGCCGGGGCGCTCGTGCTCGTGAGCGAGAGTTTCGCCGAGAGGCGGAACCTCGAGCCTCTCGGGACCATCGTCGCACACGCCAAGGTCGCGGAGGAGCCGCCCGATCTCCTGACAGTGCCGGGCAACGCCGGGAAGCTCGCCCTCCAGAAGGCCGGGTGGAGCGCCCAGCACCTGGATCTCGTGGAGATAAACGAGGCCTTCGCGGGGGTTGCGATCCACTCCACGCGCATCCTCGGGGTGGACCCGGAGGTCGTGAACACGAGCGGCGGGGCGCTCGCCCTCGGCCACCCGATAGGGGCCTCCGGCGCCCGCATCCTGATGACGCTCATCTACGGTCTCAGGCGCAGGGGTGGCGGCAGGGGACTCGCGGCGATCTGCTCCGGCGGCGGCCAGGGCGACGCCGTGCTGGTGGAGGTATGAGCGGCGAGACGCCGGACAACCCCGGCGTGGCCGCGCCCCCGCCCCTGCTCTACGCTGGCGCCCTCGCCACAGGGCTTCTGGCAAACAGACTGTTCCCTTCCCCCTCGGTGCCGCACGGCATCTCTCGGGTGCTCGGTTGGCCTTTGATACTCTCCGGGCTCACCATCGGGTCACTGGCGTTCCGTGAGATGAAACGGGCTGGTACCAATGTGGATCCCCGGGAACCCACGACCGCCGTAGTGACAGATGGCCCCTACCGGTTCACGCGCAACCCGCTCTACCTGAGCATGACCCTGATCTACGTCGGCATCACCGCCCTCGCCAACGCGCTTGCTCCGGTCTTTCTGCTCCCCGTAGTCCTCCACCTGATGCACCGCGGAGTTATAGAGCGCGAGGAGCGCTACCTGGAGCGCAAGTTCGGCGAGGAGTACCTGAGCTACAAAGCGCGGGTGCGGCGGTGGCTATGAGCGAGGCGGGCCTGCTCCCTCACGGGGACAAGTTCCCGGAGCTCTCCCGTTCCGCGTGGGTCGCGCCCGGCGCCTACGTGGTCGGGGACGTTCGTCTGGGCGAGGAGTCTAGCGTCTGGTACGGAGCGGTGTTGCGGGGCGACACCGAGCCCATCCGGGTCGGCGCCCGCACCAACGTCCAGGACGGCTGCATCCTGCACGCCGACCCCGGCTACCCGGCCGTCGTCGGCGACGATTGCGTCGTGGGCCACAACGCGATCGTGCACGGCTGCGAGATAGAAGACGGCTGCCTCGTGGGCATGGGCGCCACCATCCTCAACGGGGCGAAGATAGGGGAGGGCTCCATAGTGGCCGCAGGCGCTCTGGTGCCCGAGAACAAGGAAGTCCCTCCCCGCAGCCTCATAGTCGGTGTCCCCGCGAAGCGTGTCAGAGATGTCAGCGAAGAACAAACGGCAGACATTGCCCGTGGTGTCAGAACCTACGTGGAGCGCGCCGCCTCCCACCGACAATCCTTGCAGCGCCGCTGAGGTCTCTCCCTACGAACCAGGGCGGGGTGGGGGTAGGATGTGAGATAGTTGCCGGAGACAATGATGAGCTTGCAGAGATGGTTCTACCGTGGCGGACGTCCCAATCGGGTGGCACGCCTCCTTAACCGGTGGGGAGCCGCGGTCTATGCGCGCGGGGTCGCGCCGGATTACCTAATCACCCTGGAGGTGCCGGGCCGGCGGTCAGGCCGGACCGTCAGCCTGCCGCTCGTCATGGTCGTCGTCGGCGGCGAGCGCTACCTGGTGTCCATGCTCGGAGAGGACGTGAACTGGGTGCGCAACGTGAAGGCGGCGGGGGGCGACGTCACCCTGCGCCACGGTCATCGCGAGGAGGTGCGCCTGGAAGAGGTTGCCCCGGATCGCCGCGCACCCGTGCTGAAGGCTTACCTGAAGCGAGCACCTGGTGCCC
>DASTQK010000035.1:0-7162 GCA_035761765.1 Rubrobacteraceae bacterium | reverse complement strand
GCCTCCGTGGTCAAAGAGCTGGTCGAGAATGCCCTGGACGCCGGGGCCTCCCGCGTCGAGGTGGAGATCGACGACGGCGGAACCTCGCGCATCCTGGTGCGCGACGACGGCTCGGGGATGACCCCAGAGGACGCCCGCCTCTCGGTCCTGAGGCACGCGACGAGCAAGATCCAATCCGTCAGGGACATCGAGGTGGTCACGACCCTGGGCTTCCGCGGCGAGGCCCTGCCGTCCATAGCGAGCGTCTCGTCTTTCTCGCTGACGACCTCGACCGGTGAAGGCAGCGGGACGCGCGTCGCCGTCGAGGGCGGCGCACAGGCCGAGGTCTCCCCCGCCTCGCACCCGAAGGGCACCACGGTGGTCGTGGACCGCCTGTTCTACAACGTCCCGGCTCGGCGGGCATTCCTCCGGGGTTCGCGCGCAGAGCGGGCGGCTATCTCCGAGGTCCTCACCCACCTCGCCATCGCCCACCCGGAGGTGGCCTTTCGCCTCGCGGAGAAGGGCAGGGACTATCTCTCTCTGCCGGAGGCGAACGATCTGCTGGAGCGTCTGGCTCAGACATTGGGCGTGGCCAGGGCGCGCGCCCTGCGAAAGGTGGACTACGAGTCGGGGGCGTTCGATATCTCCGGCTACGCGGCCCTCCCGAGCCTCACGGAGGGGAGCCGCGCTCACCAGACGATCTCCGTGAACGGCCGCTTCGTGCGGGCCGAGAACCTGCACCGCGGCCTCGACGACGCTTACCGGGCGACCGTCCCCGGCGGCCGCTACCCGCCCGTAGCCCTCGAGGTGCACGTGGACTCCCGCCGCGTGGACGTGAACGTCCACCCCACCAAGCAGATCGTACGCTTCTCCGAGGAGCGGGCCGCCCGCGACGCCCTCGCCGCCGCCGTTCGCTCCGCCATACAGTGGCGCCCGCCCGCCCCCGTCTCTACACCCCGCCCACCGGAACGGGCCTTCACCCAGGAACGCCTCTCGCCGCGCCCCTCGTACGCGCCGCGGGACCGCGTCGCCGAAGACCGGCCCGTCTACCCGGCGCAGGACCTGCGGGAGGCACGCGAGCGCCTGGCCGATGCCGCGCGGCCACTCGCCGAGGAACGCGAACCGTACCTGCCAGAGCGCGGCGCGCTGCCCGCGCTGGAGGACCTGCGCGTCATAGGCCAGCTCGCGGCGGGCTACATCCTCGTCGAGGAGCCCGAGGAGGCGATGTGGGTCGTAGACCAGCACGTCGCTCACGAGCGGGCCATCCTGGATAGGCTCCACGACTCCGACAGCCCGGCCACCATGCAGAGCCTGCTCGTCCCGGAGGTCGTCGAGCTCTCTCCCTCCGAAGCCGAGAGCGCCGCCGCGAGCCTCGACGAGCTCTCCGTCTACGGCTTCGAGGCCGAGCCCTTCGGACCGCGTTCGATCCGCGTGACGGCGGTGATATCCACCCTCGCCGACAGGGACGTAGCGGGCGCCTTCAAGGACGCTCTGTCCGCCATTACCGGCACCGACCCCGGCCACAACAGGGAGGATCGGATACTGGCCACCATCGCCTGCCACTCCGCCGTCAAGATGGGCGACCGTCTCTCCCAGCCCGAGATGGAGGCCCTGATCCGAGACTGGCTCAAAAGCCGCCTCCCCGCCACCTGCCCGCACGGGCGCTCGATCTGCTTCCGCCTCGGACTGCACGAGGTCGCCCGCAAGCTGGACCGGCACTAGGATGAGCAATTTCCTGTTCCTGGGAGCCGTCTCCTGCGCCGTGGCCAGCGCCTTTTTCTGGCTGCTCGCCGTGCGCTCCGGGGACAGGACGCTCGCCTGGATGACGGCGAGCGCGGTCATCGTGTGCTGCGTGGCGGCCTTCGTGCTGAGGATGCCGTGAAGGAGCATCGTAGCGGCGGTTATAGACAGATTATCCCGCCGACCGCGCGACTTGACGGCCCCTGCACGCTAACGGCGTTTACCCTATAACTACGGCTCGCGAAAGAGAGGCGGGAGACCTCCTTGGGCTCGAGCGAAGACAGGTTGATCGGGGCGCTCGCGGTCGCTGCGGCTGCCTCGACGTGGGGGACCCTGGGGATCTTCGCCAAGCTCCTCTACGCCCAGGGCGTCTCCTTCGAGGCGCTAGTCGCGGTGCGGGCCTCCGTGGGGTGGCTGGCCGTCATCGGTTTCCTGCTGGCGACGCGAGGCGTTCGGGCTCTCAGGGTCTCTCGCCGGAATCTCGCCTTTCTCTTGCCGCTGGGGCTAGTCGGGATCGGGGCCTTCTATTTGCTCTACTTCTACACGGTGCGCGAGAGCACCGTGGGGACGGCGGCGATCTTGCTCTACAGCGCCCCGGCCTTCGTCGTGGTCCTGGCATGGCTGTTCTTGCGGGAGCCGCTCGACGCGGCGAAGGTGTGCGGGTTGCTGCTCACGATATGCGGCATCTCCCTCGTGGTCGGCGCCTACGACCCGGCTAACCTCGAGGTCAGCGCGAAGATACTGATCACCGGCCTCCTCTCCGGGCTGACCTACGGGCTGTATGCGATCCTCGGCCGCCCCCTGACCGGTCACCTGAGCCCGCCCGTGATCCTGAGCTACGCCCTGGGCTTCGGGTCGATGCTCCTCATAGTCGCCGCCATCCCGACGCTCGACACCCTGGTCGGGCTCCCGAGCACCTCGTACCTGATCCTGCTGATGCTCTCGGTGGTGCACACGACGCTCGCCTTCGCGCTCTACACCTGCGGTATCCGGCATCTCGGCGCCGGGCGGGCTGCGATCGTCGCGACCTTCGAGCCCGTGGTAGCCGGGGTTCTGGGGATCGCGCTGCTCGGAGAGGAGCTGACCGCGCTGAAAGCCCTCGGAGCTCTGCTGGTGATATCGGGCGCGGTTCTGGCCCAGATCAGACCCGCCAAGCCCTCTCTGGGCGGCCCCGCCCGAGCAAGGCTCGGGAGACGAGCGTAGCGTAGGAGCTCGAAAGAGCCTTACCTACAGCCGAAAAGCGCCTTTGGCCTTTATCCACCAAAACGGTTATAGTACCGCACGCCGGATGCATAAACCGTCGAGGGGATTCCGTGTCGCGCAACGCTGCGTCCGCCAGGAAGGATTCGTCAGGCCCCGACACAGGGCCGTCATGCTCGCTCCGGCTTTTGCCGCCGAGGGAGGTCTGCGAGGGTTGGATCGAGGAGGGTCTCTAGGGTGAAGGAGACGCAATGCCCATAGAGTTCAAGGCTAGCGGTTCGCGCTACACTTTAGGGGTCGAGGAGGAGCTCCACGTCGTCGACGCCACGACCGCGGAGCTCGCCCCCAAGATCGACGAGATCATGGCGCGCCTCCCCGACGACCTGGCCGAGTTCGTCTCCTACGAGCTCTTCCAGTCCGTCCTCGAGATCAAGACGCCAATCTGCCAGAGTGCGGCCGAGGCCGAGAAGCACCTGCGCGAGCTGAGGGGCAGGATCGCCTCGTGGGCCGCGGCCTGCGACGCTTCTCTGGCTGCGGCCGGTACGCACCCCTTCTCGCGCTACAGGGACCAGAAGGTAACGGACCAGGAGCGCTACAGGAAAGTCATAGAGACCCTGCGCTGGGTCGCCGAACGGGAGGTGATCTTCGGCCAGCACGTCCACGTGGCTGTCCCCGGCCCCGAGGAGTGCATCCAGGCCCACAACCGCCTCGCAGAATACGCCCCGCTCCTGCTGGCTCTCTCGGCCAACTCCCCGTACTGGCAGGGGATGGACACGGGCTACGAGTCCACCCGGGTGAAGATCTTCGAGTCCTTCCCCCGCGCCGGGATGCCACCGGCCTTCCCGGACTACGAGGCCTTCGAGAACTACGTCGACCTGATGGTCGAGGCCGGCGCGATGGACGACTACACGTTCTGCTGGTGGGACGTGCGGCCACACCCGAAGATAGGCACCATAGAGCTCCGCATCCCTGACACCCAGACGAGCCTGAAGCCCGCGGTTGCCCTGACCGCCCTGACCCAGTGCCTCGTCGCCCGCTCGCTCGAAGACGCCTCACCGCAAGGCCCATACGACCGCGAGCTGGCCATAGAGAACAAGATGCGCGCCTCGCGCCACGGTATGGACGCCGCCTTCTACGACGCCGGCGAAAAGATCACCGTCCCCGCCCGCGACCTGGCCCGCTCCCTGGTCGAGCAGCTCCGTCCCATCTCCCAGGACCTCTCCTGCGAGAACGAGCTGCTGAACGTCCTGGAGATAGTAGAGGGCGGGACCGGCAGCCAGCACCAGCGCCGCACCTACGAAGAGAGCGGGGATTTCCTGGACGTGGTGGCTTTCCTCATAGAAGGGACACGCCCGGCCCTCGCCGCCGAGGAACAGAGCTGAAGTAGCTCTATTCCTCGAACCCCAGGCTCCACGCCCGATCCAGGTCGTAGTTCGAGTAGGCGCGGAAGGCCACCATCGTCTCGGTGCGGGCGACTCCGGGGACCTGGGCTATCTTCTCGGGGACTATCTCGGCCAGGCGCTCGAAGTCCGGGATGCGGACCACGACCACGAGGTCGTAGGGACCGGTAACGGAGTAGGCCTCGGTGACGCCCTCTATGCCCAGCATCGCCTGGGCTGCCTCCTGGACCCTCTCCCGCTCGGTCCTCACGAGCACGATCGCCGTTACCACGCAGGCCCTCCTCTACATCCCAAAGGTAACCGTCCCGGTTAGGGTGTTGTTGTCCGGGTTCTCCTCGTACTCGACCGGACCCGCCTCGACGGTGACCTCCGCGGTCTCGTCCAGCTCGCCAGGCAGGAAGCCCCCTACCTCCACGGTGGCCGTCCCGCCGTTGGCCCGCATCTGCGCTATCGTCGCCGTCTGCGCCTGGCGCTCGGCCCGGGTATTCAGGATCACCTCGACGTCCACGTTCGTCTCGGGCACCTCGCCGCCGTTTTCGACGGTGACGAAGAAGACCGGCTCGTCCGAGCCCCTCAGAACGACGTTCCCGTTCGGGTAGAGAGGTTGCCCGGCGACCTCGACGGACGAGACCTGCACGCCGTGCAGGGCGTTCGGGTCGTCGCGGGCGGCCCCGGCGGCCGCGACCTTGAAGCCGAGGTCCTCGTAGTCCATAAAGGGTTCCGGCTCGCTCAGGTAGCTCTGGTCGCGCCGCTGGTCCGACTCCTGCAGGGCGTCCTGAACCTCCGGGAGGTAGTGATTCCTCACGATGCCGTCGCTGAGGCGGAAGTCCTCGACCGCGGTGGCGAGAGTACCCTGGAAGCCGTCCGCGTCGCCCGCCCCCTGCGCGAGCTGCTCCGCCGCCCTGGCCCTGATGCCCAGAGCGCTCACCAGGTAATGGTCGGCGTCCTCGAAGCCGGGTGGCACCTCCCCGTTAGTCAGGGCCTGCACGTAGAGAGCGTCGGCCTCCCCGGCAACGCGCTGCAAGGCTCCCGAGTCGAGCTGCGCCGGGTCTCCGTTCGCCCTTTGCAGGGCGCCCTGCAGCGTCTCGTTGCCCATGTTGGACGACGTGCTCAGCTGGCTGTCCGCGTTCGTCACGTACTTGCGCACCTGGGTCGCCTCCTGGGTCGCCACGCAGCCGCGGGCGACGAAGAATATGAAGCCGAAGGCCACCACCAGGAGCAACGCGGAGCCGAGCATTGTCAGCCAGGGCGGCAGCGCCCTCTCGCGGCGCTTCCTGGGGCGGCGGGGTTGAGACCTCTTGGGTCGCCCCGAGGGCCTTGGGCGGCGAGACTTCGGGGCGGACCTGTGGGATCTACGATCTATGCGTGCCCCCCAAGCGGTGTGGGCGAGGGGGGACTCGAACCCCCACGGCCTCTCGGCCACTAGACCCTGAACCTAGCGCGTCTACCAATTCCGCCACTCGCCCGCGGGCCCCCTCCAAGGAACCGTCTTGTGACGCCTGGGATTGTACCAAGCCCGGGGCCGCAAGGCTAACGCCCTGCGGCCATTAGTATCAAAGGGGTGGCATAGCCTATACAATAAAACCCCGACGGTGGCCGAGACGCGCTACATCGAGGGACAGGGCCGATACGAGCTGGCCGAGATGGTCGGGCGTGGCGGCTTCGCGACCGTCTGGCGGGCGAGGGCTACAGGAGGACCGTCGCGCGGTGGCGACGTCGCCGTCAAGATCATCCCCGTCTACAGCGCCGGCGAGCGCTCGCGAGCTCTGAGAGAAGGCCAGATCGCCGAGGGCCTGCGCCACAAGAACATAGTCGAGACCCTGGAGGTCATCCCGGGCGACCACGAGATCTACCTGATCACCGAGTACGTGCGCGGGATGCCGCTGGACGAGGCGGCGAAGTCCTACGACATCGATGAGATCGTGGACTCCCTCTCCCAGATCCTCGAAGCCCTGGTCTACGCACATGGGCAGGGGATTATCCACCGCGACATAAAGCCGCAGAACGCCCTCGTCGACTCCCGGGGGCGCGTGAAGCTGACGGACTTCGGGGTCGCCTACCGCGCGGGCGACACGCGCCTTACCCGCGTGGGCTTCGCCGTCGGCACCCCCGGCTACATCGCGCCGGAGATCCTGGACGGCGCAGACCCGAGCGCGCTCACGGACATCTACGCCGTCGGGGCGACCGCCCGCGCCCTTCTGGCCCACCAGCCCTACGAGCCGCCCCCACGCCTGCGCGAGTTCGTGAACAGGGCGACCTCCCCGAACCCCGCCCACCGCCCCCAGAGCGCCTGGGCGGCCCTGAAGCTCCTGACCGGGCGCAAGGCCCCGTCCGGCAGCGTGCCAGCCGGGCGCAAGTCCCTCGAGGAGATCCCACTACGGTTCTCCGAGAGCGCCCTGCGCGTGATCAACGGCCTCGCCGCAGGCTACCTCGGCTTCGTCCTCACCTCGAGCCTTCTGGGCCGGAACGGCGCCGAGTCTTTGGGGATAGCCGCCGGCTTCGGGGTGGCTGGCTATCTGCTGCCGCGCCTCGCTGCTCTGGGGGTGATAGTAGCGCTCGCGGTGGCGCTCGTGCGCAACGGCGTCGGCCTCGGGTTCGCGGTGCTCGTGCCGGCACTCGGCGGGGCCTGGGCCGTGGGTGTCGGCTCCCTCAACGGGGATATCGGCCGCTCGCCTCTGGGGCCCATGCTCGCCGTGCCGCTAGCCCTCGTGGGCCTCGGGGCCGGCCTGCCGCTCCTCTTCGGCGCGCTCATGCGACCTCTGGGGGCCGCCCTCTCTTCGGCCGCCGGGGCGATCGTCCTCGTTGGCTACGACCTCGCGGTGGAGGACGCGCGCGTCCCCTAC
>DASTQK010000034.1:0-2295 GCA_035761765.1 Rubrobacteraceae bacterium | reverse complement strand
CGTCTGGGTATCCTCATCTATCGTTCACCTCGCTCCAGCTCGTTCAGGATCAGCGGGAAGACGTCCCGGTGCGCGTTCTTGCCCATGAACACGTCGAGGTGCCCGTACTCGCGCAGCAGGTGGAAGGAGTGGCGATTCTTGTCGATGGTGTCCAGGAATTCGTAGGTCCTCTTCTGGCTCTCCGGTAGGAAGCAGTGGTTCTGCTCGCCCGCCAGGAAGACGAAGCGGGCGTCTGTTAGGGGCGGCTCGGCCACGAAGCTCTCGGGCAGCTCGCTCATCCCCTCGACCGAGACGAGGTGGCCCTCCTCGACGCAGCGCCCCATCTGCCTGAAGAAGGTGATGGGCACGTGGGCGAACTCCCTCTTGAGCCACTCGTGTGTCTCGTCGTTCAGGTTCTCGTGCGACCAGAGCGCGGGGAAACCCGAGCCGTAGGTGAAGCTCACCATCTTGCAGACCGGGTTGTCGCACTCGTGGTGGACGAGCAGGACGAGCAGCGTAATGAGCCTGGACATCGTCGTCGGTGAGTAGAGGCCCCACTGCGGGTTCAGGTAGTCGAGCAGCCTTCCCACCGTCGGGGTGAGGTAGGTGATCTTGAACCGGGACCATTCCGGGATGACCGGGTGCAGGGTGACGGCGTTGGCCACGACCGTCTTTACCTCGGGCACCAGCCCGGCGACCGCCGACATCATGAAGCTCGTCGAGCCTTGGCAGTGGATGACGGCCTGTATCTCATCGGCACCTGTCTGCTCGACGACCGTCTGGACGGCCTTCGGGTGGTCGTAGACAGCTGCCTGATCGAGCGTCCAAGAGTTCGGCGGCAAGTCAATGCTGGCGCGCCAGTTCTCGAGCCACACGTCGTAACCTTCCTGCACGAGAGTGTCCACGAGCGTGGTCCGCACGGGCGAGCGGAAGATGTTGGCGCGCACGCCGGCGCCGTGGACGAGCAATACCGGCCCCTTGGTCGGGGCCGCGTTGCTCTGGACGTGGATCAGGTTGCACTCCATCCCGTCCGCGGCCCGGAAGGGGACTACCTCTTCCACCAGGCCTGACCGTGCGCTGGCCCTCCTCGGCACCCGTGCTCTTGACTCCTCGAGGCGGCGCCCGGCGTTCCTTATCGGTGCTCCCCTGTACCCTCGAGCGCGGCGCACCGCTCGCCGCGCGTAAACCTGCCACAGCTGTCCCAGAAAGAGGACGCCGAACCGGCCGAGAACTGTGATGCGGGAGAGGGGGGAGGGCCCGTCAGCGCGGAACGTGGTCAGCTGCTTGAGCAAGTCGAGCGGGGAGATCCACACGATCCCCGAGGCGACGACTTGCGCGGCGCCTTCGCTCGCCTCATCCACGTGCCCTTGCAGCACGCGGGTGTAGAGGGTCGTCGTGTCGGGCCAGACGTCGGCACTCGGGTGGTTCCTTATGACCTTGTAGCCGACCAGCGTGACCGGGTGCCCTGCACCGTCCCGGAAAAAGAGCCGGTAGAGCATGCGTTTGGTCGCCTGACCATCGTCTACGAAGAGGTTGAAGTCACCCTTCTCGAGCGGTAATCTGCCGCCGAGAGCGTCGCAGCCGACCCAGCCCTCCGCCGTTGCCTGGCGCCTCGGGTCCGACGTGAAACGATCCAGGTCTTCCACCTCGATGGTGAGATGGAACATCAGGCGGGTGCCGCTCTTGCGTCCCTCCCTGGCGCCGCGCTCGTAGTCGCTCTCTCCGAACGTGACGTATCCTTTCATCTCCTCGGTGAAGCGCACGCTCTTGCGGATGCTCATCTCACCGCCCTCCAGACTCTACCCGGACGCGTCACGCTCGCCGTTCTCCCCGACGGGTCGAGGTAGCCTTTTTCGTGAGGGAGCGCCGCGCGCGAGCCCTGCCGCCCTCGATCGTGGCCCGCATCTGTCCTTCGTCCGTCGAAGCGCGCCAGAGGCCCATCCGAGCTTGGCCCCGCTCCCGGCTGACAACGAGTGATCCCTTCACGACGACCTCCTCGTGATCCACCGTCATACCAATCACCGGCTGGCGGTTCGGGCCGTGCTCCTGTCTTTCTCGAGGAGCCGGTCGGCGGAGCGGTCAGCCAGCGCCGCGATGGTCAGGCTCGGGTTAGGGCCGACCGGTCCCGGCATGACGGAGCCGTCGGCGACGTATAGCCCTGGGTAGTTGAAGACTTCGCCGTAGGCATCCACGACGCCCTCTCTCTCGTCACGCCCCATCGGGCAACCGCCCAGAGGGTGCACTGTGATAACCCGGCCGAAGTACCAGGTAGGGTTGTCCTCGAAGTCGGCGCCAAGCTCGCGCGAGATCCTTCGC
>DASTQK010000033.1:0-14054 GCA_035761765.1 Rubrobacteraceae bacterium | reverse complement strand
GCTGGGCTATGTCTGCAATCCTGTCCCTGTCGAGCTCCACGTATCGCCCCTCTCTGCTCGCTCCCCACCATCGCGCATCTTACCCTTGCCCGGCCGTGCCCGTCAGCGGCCATCCTCGCGGCTCCCAGGAGTCGGATATGCTGGATGCGGACTTCCGAGAAGCTCTCTGCCACGAACTTCGTGAATAAGCTTTCGGCAGAGATGTACAGGGCTTCGCCGGATGGCACCATGGCTGTAGAGATGGGCACAGGTATGTGGAGATGTGTCCGACTAGCGTAACCTAGAGCTCGGCGAATCATAGGAAGGAATCACGAAGTGGACGGGGAGCAGATCGACACCGGTGGCCGCGTGGACGAGATGGGCAACCCTTCGCCCAGAAGTACGGCACTTCGTACGCGCTGAAAGACGAGGTGGCGGACGAGGCGCTTTACGCCCTCCTGGCCGACGACGACCGGACGCGCGAGCGGATCAAGGACCACAGCGGATTCCGTGTCCGGGTCAGAGGCACGAAGCTTCCCGAGGAGGCAGGAGACGACATGACGAGGGTCAACGTTGAGGAACTCCGAGCCAGGCTTGACACCATGAGCCGCGCGAAAAAGTTGACCCCAACCTGACCCCTACCCAGACCCATTCTCGCCGTGTTAAGCTGTTCCCGTTGACAATCAGGTTCGGTGCGCAGGCAGGGGAAATCCCCGTAGGTAAAGGAATTCCCGAGAAGTGACCCCACCGGGATTCGAACCCGGGTTTTCGCCGTGAGAGGGCGATGTCCTTGGCCTCTAGACGATGGGGCCGCGCCGAAATGCGGAGACAGATTTTAGTCCATGACTCCGGTTTCGTCAAAGCTCTGTAGGTTTTTCAGGCATCAGGTTACAGGCATTCGGGTTCGTCCGGTGCCTATAGCCGCTGTTAGCTAACCGGCTTCGGGAGCCGCTGCATCTTTTCGAGAACGTCCTCGATCCTCAATAGGCAGCGCTCGCGCCCGAGGAGCGCCATGGTCTCGAAGAGGCCGGCGCTGACGGTTCGGCCCGTGGTGGCGAAGCGCAAGGGGTGTATGAGGTGGCGCGCGCCTTTTTCCTTCTCGGCGGCCAGGCTGCGCACGGCCTCCTCGATAGCTTCCTCGGTCCATTCGGGTAGCGTCTGCAAGCGCTCGTGGAGCCCGGGAAAGTGCTCCCGGACGAACTCCTTGCCGAACTGCTTCTCGAACTCCTCCTCGTCGTAGTCGAGCTTGCCGCCGTAGAAGTAGCCAACAGAGTCCGGGATCTCGGTCAGGCGGCCGATGCGTTCCTTCAGGAGCTCCATGATCTTCGTCAGGCGCGGCATGTCTCTTTCGAGTTCCTCGGGCGTCGCGGCTCCCGACTCGGCGAGCATCGGGGCGGCGATTAGGGACAGCTCCTCGGGGCTCTTGCGCCGGATGTAGACCTGATTTATAGAGAGGAGCTTGCTCTCGTCGAAGACCGCAGGGTTGCCGCTGACCCGGTCGATGCGGAAGCGCTCGGCCAGCTCCTCGGGCGCGAAGATCTCCTCGTCCGCGGCATATCCTGCGCCCAAGAGCGCCAGGTAGTTGAAGAGGGCTTCCGGCAAGATCCCCTGAGCCGCGAAGTCCTCCACGCTCGCTGCGCCGTGGCGCTTGGACAACTTCTTCTTGTCCGGTCCCAACACCTGCGGGACGTGGGCGAAGGCCGGAAGCTCATGTCCGAGCGCGTTGTAGATGAGGATCTGGCGCGGCGTGTTCGATAGGTGGTCGTCGCCCCTTATGACGTGGGAGATCTCCATCTCCGCGTCGTCTACGGTTGCAGCGAAGTTGTAGGTCGGGGTGTTGGAGGACTTCATGAGGACGAAGTCCTCCAGGTTCGCGTTGTCAAACGTTACGGGACCCCGGATCACGTCCTCTACCACCGTCTGGCCCTCGCGCGGGGTCTTGAAACGGACGGTGTACGCCTCCCCGGCCTCTATCTTCTGCCGCGCCTGCTCGGGGTCCATGTCGCGGTACTCGCCGCCCCTGTAGATCGGCTGCCGCTTCTCGGCCTGCGCCCGCTCCCGAAAGGCCTTGAGCTCCTCGGGTGTGGCGAAGTCGTAATAGGCCGCGCCGGAGCCCAGGAGCCTCTGCGCAGCCTGACGGTACAGCTCCATCCGCTCGGTCTGGCGGTAGGGGGCGTGCGGGCCGTCGACCTCGGGGCCCTCGTCCCAGTCCAGCCCGATCCAGCGCAGAGAGCGCTTGAGCTGCTCGACGGACTCCTCCGTCGAACGCTCGAGGTCGGTGTCCTCGATGCGAACGATGAAGACGCCGCCGTTCTTGCGGGCGAAGAGCCAGTTGAAGAGGGCAGTTCTCACCCCACCGACGTGCAGCATACCTGTCGGGCTCGGCGCGTAGCGAACCCTGATCTTCTCGTTCTCCATAGCCTAAACGTAGCACACGGCCCAGCCCTTAGAAAGCCGGACCACGAACCGGGTAGACCGCGATACGCGCTCCGAAGAAAAACATACTGAAGCCGGTCGGCGGCATACTCCGGTTTCCCCTTTCCCGGCCGCTGATACCGGGATCTCTAGGCCGAGCGGCGCCCCAGCCAGCGGGCGAGGTGCGGCCAGAACTCTCTTTTCGCCACGGGGCCGGCCATGAGGCCCACGTGCCCGGCGTCGAGGGGGAGTAGCTCCTTGTCCTCGCTACCCACCAGATCCATCGCGGCCTCGGCCTGGGGGAAGGTACAGACGAGATCCTCCCTCCCGGCGACGTTCAGCAGGGGGGCCCGCACCTTCGAGAGATCCACGCGCAGCCCGCGCAGTTTGAGCTCGCCTCGCGCGAGTCTGTCGTGCCGGTAGAAGTCGAACACCCAGCTCCGGAAGGCCTCGCCGGGAAACGGTACGCCGTCATCCACCCACGCGCTCGCGGCAAGAAACGAATCGGTAAAAGCCTCGCGCGGGAGGCGAGACGTCTCGTTCTCAGGCCGGTCGGCGGTCCCGGGCAAGCGACGCCCGGTCCCCAACAGCTCGGTAGCCGGCACGTTGCCGAAGGCCTCGATCACAGGATCCGGGTCGAAGAACGGCTTGAAGATGCCGCCGTTTTCGGGGGTAAAACGTACAGGTGAGGCCAGGAGTACCAGGTTCCTCAGCGGCCCCTCGGGGAAGAGGGCGGCGTACATGGCCGCTATCGTTCCCCCCTGACAGTAACCGAAGAGGGAGACCTCCTCGGAGCCGGAGGCGCGCAACACCTTGCTGACCATCCGCGGCTGGTAGTCGAGGACGTAGGGGCGGTTTATGAGGGCGTAGACGATAAGGATGGGGACGGGATACTTCTTGGGCTTCTCCGGCTCGTAGCGGTAGAGCTTGGCCTTGTTCTTGGTCCAGACGACCTCTCTGGTCGTCGTGCCGGTCTCGACCGGGTCTATCTCGAGGAGGAGGTGCGCGCCGCTGGCGTACTTCTTCAGGCGGATGGTCTCGGGGTTGTCCCGGTCTTCGACGTCGATCCGCACGGCCTCAGCGGTCGGAGTTGAGAGGGATAATCTCCTGCTGGGTCACGTCCCGGGCGGTAAACCATCCCTCGGAGAGGGTCTTGCGCGTGGCCTCACCTCTCGACCCGACATCCATCTTGGCGTAGAGGTTCGCCAGGTGTCGCGCGAGCATCTCCTCCATCGCCTCGGCCGCCCCCATCACCGGCATCTCGACGCAGCCGGTGATCTCTTGCGGCAGTATCGAGAAAACGTACTGTCCTCCGCCAAGCCTGCGCTCCCTGCGACGGTCTCTTGCCCGACTAAGGCCTAGAAAATCTCCTCCACAACTACGCCCGGCAAGCTCTACACACTCCTATCGTAATTATAGCGAACCTTCGATGCAGGCGGCTTGCCGGGCTTATGGGCCGTCACCTCCTCCTCGGCGCGGTTCTCGCGCGCCGCGGTCTCGGGCGTTCTGTACCGGCTTGTCCGAGCGCCACAGGTCGGCTATACCCTTGACCTGCGCGGCCCCGATCGCCGCGAGGTCCTTGCCGACTGTTGCGCCTCGCGCCTGCGTTACCCCACTCCCGTAAGCGGCGGAGAGGCCTACCCTCGACTCTCGCCGTCTTTGGCCGGGCTCTCGGAACCGCGCCCCCTCAGGTCCCGCCAGACGTTCCTGCCGATCCGGACGAAGAAGTAGGCCGCGACCAGGGCCGCCGCGACCTTGATCACCGCTTCCACTCCGGAGGGCGACTCGAACGAGAGCGCGGCGAACGAGAGCAGGAAGAACAGGCCCACCACCGTGAGCGTTGTCGCCACCAACGCCGTGAGGATCACGAACAGCAGATTCACACACCCCGACTTCAACCCGCGATCCTCCCCCAGACCTTCGCCGCCTCGTCCATACGCTTAACTATACCCCGTCCCACGGATGGATCTTGGACCACCCTATCCGTGGGACAAAAAGCCTAGTGCACCCCCGATGCCTCGCTGTTAGCATTGGCCTCGCTACGTCGCAGGGGAGGATGCGACGTCAGTGCAACAAAAGGCGCGCCGCCAGGGATGATCCCGGCGTCGCCCGGTTATCGGCCCGGTGTCGACCGCAGGGTGAAGCGGGAAAGGAGCGGCGGACGCCGGGCTGCTGTTATCTAACCCACGCCCAGACCTTCCCGCCTGGAGACCATCTCTTTCTACCTCCGGTCGCTCGCGCAGCGAGGACTCGCGCACCCTTGACAAACGCCGCCGAACGTATAAAATATACGCTTGTGAGGATACTATAAACGGGCTTCCCGGCACTCCCCACCACTGAGTTCGACGAATCTGGATAACGCCGCGTGCGGCCGCCTGGCGGTGCTGGCGTGGCGTCATCGTCTGAGGGGTGGGCATCGTCGTGGGGGTTGCTCACGGAGCACGGTTGGATCTTATAGAGCGAGGAGGGTTCTTATGGACGTCATGGATACCACAGTAGCGCGCCGCCTGGAGCCGGGGTCTGAGACCCCCGACCTGATCCCCGGCTACTTCGCCCGGATAGACAAGGGCGAGTTGCTGACGCACGCCGAGGAGATAGATCTCAGTAACAGGGCCAAGGCGGGCGACAAGCGGGCTCGCCAGAAGCTCATCGAGAAGAACCTCAGGCTGGTTGTCAGCGTGGCCAAGAAGTATAGGGGCTACGGGCTGCCCTTCGAGGACCTCATCCAGGAGGGCAACATAGGCCTCATGAAGGCTGTGGAGAAGTTCGACCCCGAGAAAGGCTTCAGGTTCTCCACGTATGCTACGTGGTGGATCCGTCAGGCTGTGCAGAGGGCTGTTGCCGACAAGGGCCGCACCATCCGGGTCCCCGTCCACATGACCGAGAAGATCCGGAAGGTCAGCCGTGCAATCAGCGAGCTCGCCGTCGAGTTCGAACGCGAGCCGACGGAGGAAGAGGTCGCCAAGCGTCTCGGGTGGGACCAGGACGAGGTCCGTCTCACGATGAGCGCTATGTCCGACGCTACGAGCCTTGATCAGCCGGTCTCCTCGGAGGACACCGCATCGCAGCTGGGAGACTTTATCGAGGACGAGCGCGTCTCCGACACCCCCGACACGGTGATGCGCGAGATGGAGACGAGCCAGCTCAAGGAGGCGATCGAGCGTCTACCCGACCGGGCCCGCTACGTGCTCGTGCGGCGGTATGGACTCGACGACCGGGAGCCGGCCACGCTGGCCGAGCTGGGCGACGAGCTCGACATCTCGCGCGAGCGCGTCAGGCAGCTGCAGCGCGAGGCCGAGCGCATCCTCAAGGGCGGCGAGTACGGTCGCGTCCTGCGCGACGCCGTCGCGTAAGCACACACTTCGTGAGTTTTGGCCGGGCCTTCGAGTCCGGCTTTTTTCCTGTCCGGAGCGCTTTGTTAGCCTACTGACGTGAAGCAAGAGGCTGACTGGTGGTTCTGGATCTCCTCCCTGGCCTTTGTCGCACTTTCTGCGGCGGCGGGACTACGCCTCATCTACCCCTTGGATGCCCGGATCCTGCGCGCCGCCCAGAGCGAGCCATCCGAGATTCTAGACGCTGCCGGCGTGGTGTTCTCAGTGCCGGGCGGGGCAGAGTACGCTGCGGCAGCGATTCTCGCGCTCGCCTTCAGCCTGTACTTCACCGGACGGCAGCCCCTGGCAGGCCGCCTGCTCCTCGCGTTCGTGCTCACGGGGGTAGTGGAGTTCGCGATGAAGACGTGGTTGCCGACGGCGCCGGTACCGGAGGACGCAGCGCGCTCGACCGATCCCTCCTTCATACCCGAGCTGCCCTACTCCTTTCCCTATCCCAGCGGGCATATGCTACGCTCCGTGATCCTGCTCGGGGCCGTCTACCTCTTGTGGCCGAACACGCTCCTCAGAGCAGCGGTCCTGGCCATCCTCGCCGGCGTAGCCGCGACCCGAATCTACCTCGGGGTGCACTGGGCCTCCGATGTCATCGGTGGCATCCTGCTCGGGGTAGCCGGGCTGGCGTGGGCATTCGAAGAGCGATCAGCTATCAGCCGTTAGCCAGGATCTGATCTTCGACACACCGGGAGAAGGGCTGATAGCTTCCGACCGAAGGGAGTAACACGTGGAGATCACGATCGTCGGGTCGGGCACGGTCGTCCCCCGCCTCGAGAGACGTCAGAGCTGCGTCGTGGTCGGATCCGGCAGTGAGATGCTGGTCTTCGACCTCGGCTCGGGGGCGGTGCGGGGCATGCTGCGCGCGGGTCTCGACCCGTTCGCCGTAGACCGCATCTTCTTTACCCACTTCCACCCGGACCACACGGTGGACATCGTGCCACTGCTCTTCTCCATCAAGTACGGCGCGGAAATAGAGCGGGACCGTGCCCTGCACCTGACCGGTCCAGAGCCGTTCGAGCGTTTCTGGGGCTCGGTTACGGGCGCTTGGGGCCAGTGGATGATCGGCGACTACCCGATCGAGGTCTCCGAGCTACCCCATGTGTGCCCCTCTCCTCTCGACCTGCCAGGTTGCCGTCTCTCCTGGGCTCCGGCGGAACACCGCCCGGAGAGCATCGCGTACCGCCTCGATGTAGATGCTGGCGCCTTCGTCTGTACCGGCGACACCGAGTACAGCGAGTCGGTGGTCGAGCTAGCTCGTGACGCCCATACGCTCCTCATCGAGTGCTCCTTCCCCGACGACAGCCCTGTGCCGGGTCACCTCACACCACACGGTGTCGCGCGGATAGCCTCCGAGGCCAGCGTCGGACGCGTCGTCCTCACCCACGTCTACCCGGCCGCGGAGGCGCTGGACCTCCCAAGAGAGGTCGGGCGCGGGTACGGCGGCGAGGTCGTCGTGGCCTATGACGGGCTGAGGCTCGGGATCTAGGGCGAGTCGAAGGCGGCGCAGCTCGCGCAGCGCCCGTGGAGCGTGATCTCGTACCAGTCCGAGACAAAGCCGGTCTCCCGCTCGACCTGGAGCGCCAGGTATTCCATGAGCTCCTCGTTGAACTCTATGACGGCACCACACTCGCGGCAACGGGCGTGGTGGTGCATCCGCTCGGTCGCCAGCTCGTAGCGAGAGTAGCCCTCGCCAAAGTCCTCCTTGCGCACGATGCCAAGCTCGTGCAAGAGGTCCAGCGTCCGGTAGACCGTGGAGAGCCCGATCTCCGGGTGCTCACCCTTGACCCGGTCGTAGATCTCCTCCGCAGAGAGGTGCCTGTCCCCCTCGAGCCCGCGCACGATCACACGCCGCTGGTTCGTGAGCCGGTAGCCCCGGTCCCTGAGTATCCGCTCGAACTCGACCATTAAGGAAGTGTAGCCTTACCACTTAACAGGATCAAGAATTGATCTTATGCCCGGTATTCGTCTGCGAGGGCACAGATACGTGAACTTACGACGCTCCAGCACGCGACGAGATGCCCCGGTACGGTCGGTTCAGCGAGACGCATCGATCGTGTCCGGAGTGAGGCTCTGGAGCGGATCGCGGCGGTCAGGGAGTAGTTGTCCAGCTCTCAGGCGTCCGGTTTGAACGTTCTCTTGCGACCTCCCGGCCACCAGTTCCAGTCACCGAGGACACGCATGGTTGCGGGTACGAGGAGGACCCGGATTATCGTCGCGTCCACGAATACGGCGACTGCGAGGCCGAGGCCGACGGCCTTGGTGAGAATAATCCCGGTGAAGGCGAAGGCGCCGGTGACGACGATTATGATCGCCGCCGCGGAGGTGATTATGCCGGCGGTGGCGACGAGGCCCTTGGCGACGCTGGCGGTATTGGAGTCACCGTTCTCGTAAGCCTCCCTTATGCGGGAGAGCAGGAACACCTCGTAGTCCATCGAGACCCCGAATATCGTGCAGAACATCAGGATGGGAAGTGTTGCGTCAACGAAGCCAAGCGGCGTGAAGTCGAGCAGGCCAGAGAGGTTGCCGTCCTGGAACACGAAGACCATCGCCCCGAAGCTCGCTGTAAGGCTGAGGATGTTGACGATCACAGCCTTGAGCGGGATGAAGACGGAGCGGAAGGTGACGAGGAGGATGAGGTAGGTCACGCCGAGCACGAACGCGGCGGCGTAGGGAGCCTTGCCATAGAGGCTGGATATGAAGTCCTTCTGCCCCGCGGAGAGGCCGCCCACCTGGAAGCTTACGCCTTCGGGTGGTTCGAGCGCGCGCACCTCGTCCACTGCGTCGTAGGCCGCCTCGGTGTACGGGTTCGCCTTCGTGACCGCCTGGAGCAGGATCTTATCTCCCGCCACGTAAGGATCTATGGCGTCCTGGACCTCCTGGGAGTCCCGAACCTCCGGCGTAGCCAGGAAGTTGGCGACACCCTGCGGAGAGATATCACCGTCGGCCGAGACACCCTCGGGAAGCTCGGGGATATCCCGCTCGAGTGCCGCAGAGGCGCGCTGCTCGGCCTCGGCCCGGATCTCCGCCTCAGCCCCCGGTGGGACGAAGCCGTACTGGTTTCGCAACGCCTCGAGCTCTCCTTCGACCCCCGCCTCTACCCGGCGGTCAGCCTCGGCCTCGGCCCTCTCGCGAGCTGCGGCGACGCGCTCGGCGTAACTCTTCGCCGCCTGCTCCCCCACCGTATAGGCGCTCTCGAGGTTCGCGACGTCGCCGGTGCCCCGGATGCGCTCACCGAGGGCCTTTGCGTCCGCGAGGCCCTCGGCGCTCAGGGGGTCGTGCGGCAGGGTTGCCACGATCTCCATCGGGTTCAGGACGGCGTACTCGAAGTTCTCTTTCAGGATATCGTCGCCGGCCCGCGACTCGTACTTCTCGGGGAGGACGCTCGCCTCGGGGATGCCGACCTTCATGTGGGTCACGGGGTGGAGAAGCGTAGCGAGCAGGCCGGCCACAATGAGTATTACGATGATCGGGTGGCGCATTACTACCTCGGCGCTCCTGCTCCAGAGATTCGTCCCGAGCCTCCGGCCGCGCCGGCGCACGGGGAGCGAGTTCACCCTGTGGCCGAGCACGCCGAGGAGGGCCGGGAGGAGGGTAAGGGCGGCCGCGACCGAGACGAAGACCACCAGCACCCCGGCCACCCCGATAGAGCGCATGAACATGAACGGGAAGAACAGCAATCCAGAGAGACCGATCAGGACGGCCGTTCCCGAGAAAAAGATTGACCTCCCGGCCGTCGCGACCGTGCGCGGGACCGCCTCCGGGACGCTGTAGCTCTCGAGTTCCTCCCTGAAGCGGCTGACGAAGAAGAGCGCGTAGTCGATTCCAAGGCCGAGGCCGAGCATGGTGGAGAGGGTGAGCACGAAGACGGACATATCGTAGGAGCCAGCGATGAAATACAGGGCGGCGAGTGTCGTGAGCACGCTCACGCCGCCGATGAGTACCGGCACCCCTGCGGCGACCACGGTCCCGAAGGCCACTACCAGGATCAGGAGCGCGAACGGGAACGCGTATTTCTCGGCGCGCTTTATGTCCTCGTTGCTCGCCTCCTCGAGGTCCTGGTAGACCGCCGGAGCCCCTGTCACGTAGGTCTCGAGCTCCTCCGAGCGCACCTCGCCCCGCACCTCGTCCACGACGTTGCGCGTCTCGTCTATGGAGACGTTGAAGGCGATCACCGCGTAGGACTTCTCGCCATCCTCGGAGATAAAGCGTGAGTCCCGGGTGTCGGCGTAGGTCGTCACGTAGCGGACCTCCGGCATCCGGCGCACCCCCTCGAGCGCGGCCTCCTCCGCGCTGCGGAACGTCTCGCTGCGGGCGGGGAGGTTCTCTCCTTCGAAGACCACGATCAGGGTGGCCGGCGAGACGCCGAACTCGTCGGACATCAGGTTCTGCACCCTCTCGGCCTCCGAGTTCGAACCCTCGAAGCCGCCGCCCTTGAGACGCCCCGAGAGCTCCGGGGCGAAGAACACGCTCGCTATGACGAGCGCGGCCCACGCCACCAAGATGGCCCATCGGTAGCGGTAGGCGAGCTCTCCGAGGAGCTGGAAAGCCCTCATCAGGGGGGGCTGCTCGAGTCAAGAGCCATTCTCATGCGCAAGATCGTACCCGACGGGTGAGGCCGTGCCTGGGGTTTCTATCACAGTAGCTGGGCCGCGCCTCAGGTTCTCAGCCTGCGAGGCAACGTAAAGGCGAGGATCAGGCCCACGACCGGGAGGACCGCAATAACCAGCATCGTGACAGAGAGGCCAGCGTTGTCGGCGAGGAGCCCGAGCAAGGGCGCGCCCAGCCCGCCGAGGCCGATCGAGAGCCCCATAGTGATGCCGGCGGCCAGCCCTATGCGGCCCGGCAGGTACTCCTGCCCCATCACGACCGTAACGCCGAACGTGCCCACGGTTACCGCGCCGACGAGCGCGAGGAGCGCCATCCCCAAGACCGGGCCCGAGAGCGTGAAGCCATAGATAAGCGGCGGCAGCAGGAGCATGGAGGCGGCGACGACCGCGCGGCGCCCGAACCTGTCGGCGAGGGGGCCCATGATCAGGGTGCCCACCGCCCCGGCGGAGAGCATGACGGTAAGGGCCGCGTTGCCGAAGGCGGGCGACGTGCCGAGCACGCGCTCGTAATAAGAAGCCACGAAGGCGACCAGCCCGAAATAGACAAAGGAGCGCACCGTCACGATCCCGACCATGCGCACGAACGGGCCCCAGTGCTCCGGCGCGTCGGCCGGCTCGGTGCCCACGTTCTCGGTCTCCCCGGGGCTGAAAGCGCGCAGGCGCGGTATCTCCACGAAGAGCACTGCGGCCATCATGGTCGCCGGCAGCGCGAGGAAGAGCGTGCCGGGCAACCCGAAGGCCAGCACAAACGGGGTGGTCAGGGCCGGACCGAGAGCGAAGCCCGCGTTACCGCCCACCGAGAAGAAACTCATACCACGAGCGCGGCGTGAGCCGGAGACGTAGTTGGCGAAGCGAGCCGCCTCGGGGTGGAAGGCCGCTACCCCGATACCGCTGACGACGACGCTGAGCAGGATAAGGGGGTACGTCGGTGCGACGCCGGCGAGCGCCATCCCGATCCCCGCGAAGAGCACCCCGAGCGGCATGAGCGCCGCGAGCGGGCGGTTGTCGGAGAAGACGCCGAAGAGCGGCTGCACGACCGAGGAGCTTACGGTAGCAGCGAGCACTAGCGCCCCGGCCGCCGCCAGGGAGATTCCCCGCTCCGCGACGAGAAACGGCAGGAGCGCCGCTACCGCTCCCTGGTTGAGATCGGTGAACAGATGCCCGGCCGACAGGATGGACATCGCCCTCCGGTCAACGTCTTTTCTGGGTTCCCCGGACACGAGAAAAATGTTATCAGTCCTCGGAAATATCGTACGGGGCTGCGGCCCAGACGCGCGCCGCGCCAAGGTCGAGGAGACCCGCCCTCAGGCCGTCGACCAGCTCCCGAACCGCCTCCGCGGGCTCGCCCGGCGCCGGGCGTACGCCCCGGGGCGCAGAGACCCTCAGCAGCGCTTCGGACCCGGCCCGCTCGACCTTGCCGAGCTCTCGCGCCTTGCGCAGCGCCTCTTCGAAGCCGCCGACCTCATCGGCCAGGCCGAGATCAAGCGCCTCTGCGCCCGTCCAGACGCGGCCTGCCGCCATACCTTCGAGGTCGGTGGCATTCAGGTCCCTGCCTCGCGCGACGCGGTCCTTGAACTGGTCGTAGGTGAAAGCTATCTGATCCCGCAGTACCCGCAGCTCATCGGCGGTCGGGCGGCGGCTGAAGTCGAGCAGGCCTGCGCGAGCGCCGCGCTGCACGGCGGCGGGGTGAACCCCGATCCTCTCGTAGAGACCGCTGGCGACGGGCCGGATCGAGAGCACCCCTATGGAGCCGGTGAGGGTTCCGCTCCGGGCGACGACGTGATTCGCTGCCGCCGAGACGTAGTAGCCGCCCGAGGCCGCGACGTTTCCCATCAGGACGACCACGGGCTTCGTGGCGCGGAGGCGCTCGACCTCACGCCAGATGAGATCCGACGCCAGAGCGTCGCCCCCCGGCGACTCGACGTGAAAGAGGATGGCCGCCACGCGTCGGGTTTTCTCGGCGCGCCGCAGGGCCGCCACAACGGTGTCGCTCCCGGCCTGCTCCGCGCCGACGAGCGGAAGCGGCACAGGCAGGCGCCGGCTCCTGCCCCGCACTATGGTCCCCGAGAGGCTGACGAGCCCGACACGCCGGCGCGCGCTCCTGCGGTACGGCACGCGCAGAGACCTTCGCGCCGCTTCCCACTCCGAGATCCTGACCCTCTCCTCTCCCCCGCCCAGCCGCTCCGGCAGCTCGTCCTCATAACACACCGCGTCGAGCAGGTCCCTTCCGAGGGCCTCCGGCGCGGCGTAGGGAGCGCCGTCTATCCTGGCGCGCGCCTCCTCCAGGGTGAGGTCTCTTCCCCTGGAGATCGCCCACACCAGCTCTTCGTAGCGGCGGTCCAGTAGTCGTTCGGCCTGCTCGCGAGCCTCTTTGGAGAAGTCGTTGCGGACGTAAGGGTCGCCCGCGGACTTGTAAGGCGAGACCGCGATTACCTCAGCCTCGAGGCCCACGCGCCCGAGGGCGTCCTTGAGAAAGTTCACGCGGGACCGGAGCCCGGTCACCGCGATGGTGGCGAGCGGGGTCGCCAGGATCTCGTCGGCCGCGCACGCCAGGTAGTAGGAGCGGCTGTCAACGGGGTCGAGCAGGTACGCGACGACGCGGCCGCCGCGCTCTCTGAAGGCGAGTAGCTCGCGCCGTAGCTCCTCGAGAGAGGCCCACCCGGCATCCAGGGCCCGGAGACGCAGCATCACCCCCCGGGTCCGACCATCGGAGGAGATCCTGGCGAGGCACGCTCGCAGCCGCTCGAGGCTCGGGGACACCGGTCCGGGCCGCAGGCGACGCTGCAAAAGACCGACCCGAGGCTCGAACTCGGGCAGAGATCCACTCACCTCCAGAGCCACGTATTCGGGCGGCCGTCCCGCGAGCCGCACCCAGGCGTTGCGAGGCAGGCGCCAGAGGTTCACCAGGAGGCCGAGAACTAGCGACATCACCCATCTATGTTACCGCGCTGCGACGCGGATGCCTTGTGATAGACTTCGGAATAGGAATGGTTACTGATCGGAGACCACGGTAGGGATGTCCAGCGTACTAGAACGGGACATCCGGGAGAAGTTCCGCAGGTCGGGCTACACCTTGACCTCCCAGCGCCGGGCGGTGCTCGAGGCGCTCAAGGAGGCCAGAGGTCATCCCTCGGCCGAAGACGTGTACCTCATCGTAAAGAGGAAGAACCCTCGCGTCGCGCTCGGGACCGTCTACCAGGCGCTCTCGGTGCTAGAGGAGATCGGGGTGGTCGACTCCAAGCACTGGTCGGAGTCGCCCACGCGCTACGACCTCAACGTGGAGCCGCACCTGGATATCCGGTGCGCACGCTGCGGCGTGGTATCGGAGATACCCGGCGTCGAGCTGGAGGAGCTCGAAGAGAACATCCGCTACAACACTCCCTACGAGGTAAAGCGCACCACCATCGTCGTCGAGGGCCTCTGCCCTTCGTGCAGGGAAGCCTAGACCCGCAAGCAAAGAGTCACCCTTTACCCGCGGCGGAACAAGGTTTACCCTAACCACACGCGGTTCCAGGAGACGCGAGAAGGATGGGTGAGGCGACGGATCTCCCCGAAAGGGCTCAGGTGAGCGGAGAACCCAGGAATCAGGTAGACGAGCTCGCCAAAGGCATGGAAGCGGCGGGGGCCCTGATCGAGAGCCTCGAGGAGGAGGTGGCGAACCTCCGCCGCG
>DASTQK010000032.1:0-12928 GCA_035761765.1 Rubrobacteraceae bacterium | reverse complement strand
GCGAAGGCCACCGCTACGGTAGCCAGCACGGTAACTGTCATCACCACCACTACGCTAAGAATCGAGACGCTACGGCTCATACGAATCATACCTCCTTGTGCAGGTGGCCCTGCTCTGTCTCTCTGGGTAGGTCCCTTGCGGACAAGGATTCTTTTCCTATCCCTTGACTACTACTAGCCTGCAGAAGTGTATAGACCGGGCCACCTCCGCGCGTACCCCATTTGGCGTATTTTTCGGAAGCACCGGAAAAATCTATAGCATGAGACGCAGGAAGACGCCCTGGCACATGAGAGCCCTCCACCCAGCTACCACGACCGTACTCCCCCACCACCGCACCCACACCCCAGCCGAGCATAAACGGATGTATGCTTATGTCTGGAAGAGCAGGATGCCGACGACGCCTAGAGAACCTGCGTAGCGCCGCGTTGGCGTAGAACTGGTGTAGGGAAGCTCCCAAACTGGGAGCTTCCCTTTGTGCGAAGTTATCTGGTGTGGGCGATAGTGGATTCGAACCACTGACCTCTTCCGCGTCAAGGAAGCGCTCTCCCCCTGAGCTAATCGCCCTCTGTGGCCATCTGGACCCGGTGGGTCCCTCACCGAGAGGCGGCACCCGGAATCGAACCGGGGTACAGGGTTTTGCAGACCCTCGCCTAACCACTCGGCCATGCCGCCAGTCGCCCCGCGGCCAGAGCGGACGACGGGATTCGAACCCGCGACCCTCACCATGGCAAGGTGATGCTCTACCAGCTGAGCTACGTCCGCGCGCCGGGTAAATTTAGCACGCTGTCCCGGCTCTTACAAGCGCGGTTTGCGGGAGAAGACCACGTAGCGCAGGAGGAAGAAGCTGATGGTCGAAGCGACGATGACGGAGATCAGCTTGGCCACGTTTCCCGCGAGATATGCGGGTATGTCGGTGTAGATGAGCACGGGCCGGATGAGCAGGAAGAAGAGCCCGTTGCTGATGCAGATGTTAAAGAGCGCCTGCAGGGTAAAGAGCAGCCTCTGCCTCGGGTCGCGGCGCTGCGCGCGGCCCCGGAAGGTCCAGCGCGTGTTCCAGAAGTAGCTGTTGAGGTTCGCCAGCACGAGCGCCACCCCGTTGTAGAGGGCGAGCAGCGAGGGATCCCGCGTCGGCGCCAACCAGAGGAAGAGGTTGAGCGTCCCGATGTCGACAACGGCGTTGGCCAAGCCGACGAGCGTAAACTTCGAGAAGCGGACGCCGCCCTTCTTCAGCTTCGCGCCCCTGGTGCTCATCCCAGCAACTCCTCGTAGTACCTGCGCAAAGTCTGGGTCGAGAACGCCCAGTCGCGTAGCTCGGCGGCTTCCCGCGCCCTGCGCACCAGTACGGCGCGAAGCTGCTCGTCCGAGAGGACGCGTCGCACGGCGGACACCAGCGACGTCCTGGAGTCGGCCTCGTAGAGCAACCCGGTCTCGCCTTCGATGACTATCTCGTGCGAAGGGCCGGTGCGGGCTGCGATGACCGGCAGCCCGGAGGCGAGCGCCTCGAGCATCGCGAGGCCCAGAGTGTCCGTTGTCGAGGGAAAGAGAAAGGCGTCGGCGGAGGCGTAGGCCGAGGCCAGGTCTTCGTCCCGCAGCACGCCGGTGAACACCGCCGGCGCCCCCCGGAACTCGCGCTCGAGGTAGGCCCTCGCGGGACCGTCACCGACGATGGCGAGCCGGGTATCGGGCACCTCACGCAAGATCGCCTTCAGCCGCTCGATGCCCTTCTCCGGCGCGAGGCGGCCCACGTAGAGCAGGAGCTTGTCTTGGGGATGACCGTCCGAGAGCCTCTCGCGCCACTCCTCGGAGGCCTTGCTCGGGTGGAAGCGGCGAGCGTCCACACCCTGCGGCCAGAGGCGTATACGCTTCACCCCTTCCTCGAGCAGGTAGCTCATCGAGGCCTCCGAGGTGCACAGGTTCAGGTCAGCCCGGTTGTGGAGCTGCCTCGTCCACCAGCGCGCAGCGTTGGCAAGGAACTCCAGGTTGTAGTAGCGGGCATAGGCGGCGACGTTCGTGTGGTAGGAAGCCACGAGCGGCACCCCGAGGCGACCGGCATAGTAGATACCGCCCGGTCCCAGGATGATAGGGTTGACGGCGTGGATCAGCTCTGGTCCGAAGCGCGTGAGAGCGCGGCCGACACCAGGGTGTGCGAAGGAGATCTTTATCCTGGGATAGGGTGGGAAAGGCACGCCTGGAACCCGGTAGATCGGGGCCCCCGCATAGGAGGTGGGGCCTCCGTCCGGGTAACGGGGCGCTATGACGAGCATGTCGTCCCCCATGCGGCCGAGCTCCTCGATGGTATGGCGAAGACGGGTGACGACGCCGTCGGTCGCCGGCAGGAAGGTCTCCGTGAAGAACGCGATACGCACCGGCCCGGCGAACCGCTAACTCTAGAGGTTCGAGACTATGGCTTGCGTGAACTCCTTCGTGCCGGCCGACCCTCCGAGGTCCTTGGTGCGCGTCTCGGGGCTCGCCAGCGCCGCCTCGATCCCTTGCTGCATGCGGTCGCCCTCGTCGCTGTAGCCGAGATGGTAGAGCATGTTCTTGGCCGAGAGCAGGGTAGCCAGCGGGTTGGCGCGGTTCTGGCCGGCATACTTGGGAGCCGAGCCGTGCACCGGCTCGAAGACGGCGGTGTCTTCGCCGATGTTGGCCCCCGGCGCCACCCCGAGACCGCCGGTCAGGCCGGCGCACAGATCCGAGAGGATGTCGCCGTAGAGGTTGGGGCAGACCAGCACGTCGTAGAGGTTCGGCTTCATGACGAGCTGCATGCACATGTTGTCCACGATGCGGTCGTCTATCTCCTCGAAGTCGTTCTCGTAATCTTTAGCGACCTCGAAGAACACGTCGCGAAACAGGCCGTCGGTGTACTTCATGATGTTGGCCTTGTGAACGACCGTGATGTGCTTGCGGCCCTGCTCTTTGGAGCGCTCGAAGGCCATGCGGCAGATGCGCTCGGTTCCCTCGCGGGTGATGATCTTGATCGACTCGGCGGCGTGCTTGCCGACGGTGTGCTCCACACCGGCGTAGAGGTCCTCCGTGTTCTCCCGGTAGATGACGATGTCTATGTTCTTGTAGGGCAGCTCGATGCCCGGGAGGCTGAGGCTAGGCCGGATGTTCGCGTAGAGGTCGAGCTCCTTGCGCAGCGCCACGTTCACCGAGCGGAAGCCGGTTCCGACGGGCGTGGTGAGGGGGCCCTTCAGCGCGACCTTGTTGCGGCGGATCGACTCGAGGACCGACTCGGGGAGCGGCGTGCCCTCCCTGTCCATCACAGTCTCTCCGGCCTCGGCTACCTCCCACTCGATATCCACCTCGAGGGCGCCGAATACCTCCTTCACCGAATCAGTAAGATCCGGGCCTATACCATCACCCGGTATTAGCGTGACCGTACGCGCCACTTGAGTTCTCCCTTCTGATTAAACAGCGCCAGTATAGTAACCCGGAGCACGGGCCGCTGACCCGCAAGGGTCGGGAGGCTACGCCGGCTTCAAACCGGACGACCGTCGCTAGAAGCGCCCTGGCTACTGGTTCAGGGCGCTAAAGATGACCGCTCCAATAACGATGGCAAGCAGGACCGCGATAATCAACAAGACAGCCACCGGTATAAGGACCACGAGGGCGGCCTTGCCGGTGGTGGTGTTGTGCATCTCGCGGATGCCTACAATCCCGAGGTAGATACCGTACAGGGCGAGTATCCCGCCGATAAACGGGATCCAGCTCACCAGGCTCGTTACCGCCGCGTACGCCCCCACCCGGAAGGTGGCCTCGAAGCCGGAGTTGCGAGATCCAACGATGAGCATAACGAGCAGGTGCAGTATCCCGGCGCCTATGAAGAGCCCGATAGCAGCGAAGATCGGTGCCAAGACGATAGAGGCAAGGAACCCCCCGAAACCCTGGTTCGTAGCACCTATGCCGACCAGCCTGAGCAAGCCCCCGAGGATCGCGGCAACCTCGTAGCAGATGATCGCGAAGATAAGGGGGTTGATGAAGTCCCCCTGCTTGAGTATGCCGCGGAAGAAGTCGACCGGCCGCAGCACCACCGCCTGCACGGTGGCGATGAAGGTCTGAACTGGATCATGGTAGTCGAACTCCGCAGCCGCCGCGCTCCGGGAAGGTCCCGGCGAGGGCCCTCCGCCCCCCCGAGGCGAGCCGCCAGAACTCCCCGTTCCCCCCGTGCCCGTGTTGAAGTCCATACGGCTCTCCTTTCGAAACACCATAGATGGTTGGCCGCAATTTAACCCGTACCAGCCCCCCGCGCAACGGGCATCCAAGCCACATCGGGTGCTGTAGAATACCTCCCAACATGTGCGTTTTGGTGGGAAACGGAAGCAGGCTGTGTCCTCGACGATAGAGACGCTCGAGCGTGAGCTCGGCGAGGCTCAGGCTGAACGCGAGAGGGAGCAGCGGGCGGTGGTGCGCGCGGAGAACGCCCACGAGGCGGCGTGCTCGGCCCGCGACGAGGCGTGGTCGGAGAGCTTCGCCGAGGACCCGGAGGTCGAGCGGCTCACCTCGCTGGTCTACCGCAGGCGGCGCGAGCTCTACGAGGCCATCGACCGTCTCAAGGCCGCCGAGGGCAGGGAGCGCAGGATCAAGAGCCGCCTGATGTACGTGCTGCCCGCCGAGAGGCGCCGGTACCTCTCGGGGACGGTGGACGAGGAGTTCGAGGGTCTGCTGGACGCGGTGCGGGAGGCTTACCGGCACGCGATCCCCGACGTCGAGGTCGCTGTCGTCACCGAGAGACCGGGGGAGGTGGACCTGCGGGGAGACGCTACATGGCGGGCGCTCGAGCGCCTGTACTCCGGGACCGTTCGGAGGTGGGTCGAGGTCCGGGCCGGTCAGTCCTCGCCGGAGGTAGAGACGATAGCCCGTCACATCTCCTACTACGCCGGCGGGCACACCCCACGCGTCTTCCTCAGCGGCGAGGAGGTTCGGGTGGCGGGCTTTCGCGGCGCGGAACGCTTCGTACGGCTCGCCGGCTACGACACCCCCGAGGGACGCGTCGCGCTCGCCCGCATCACCGCCCGCCGCTACCTCGACGAAAACTCCGTCGGGCGCCTCGCCAAGCGGATGCCGGCGCTGGTTCAAGTAGCCGAGATCGCGCGCCTCTACCAGTCCATGAACCTGACGGTGGACGAGATCCGCTGGCGCCTGGAGCAGCTGATATCGCTCCGCTACGAGGTACTCGAGGCGGTCTACAAACTCACCGGCGAACGCCGCCGCTTCTCCTTCTACGAGATTGCCCGCGCCGCTCGCCTGCTCGACAGCCACTTCCCCGACCCCGGCGTCGCCGCCGAGGCCCTGAACAGATCCGTCCAGAGAGCCCTCGGCACTGGTGTCCCGCTGGTCGACATCGCCTACCTGAGCGTTACGGCGGGCGAAGGCTTCTAGAGCTATCATCGCACGAAGCCGCTGCAGCAGGGTTTGTCCTCGGCAGAGCGCGATGTTCTCGCACCGCGGCATGACCTACTGGTCCGAGAGGTCATGCTCGGGGACCGAGAGATTATATGGTCGGGCCGGCTTTTCGGCGAGCACTCGCACCTTGTAGACGAAATCAGGGACGAACTCGCCGCGCCTGACCTCGAGTATCTGTACCGGCTGTCCAGTGGCTTTGAGCGCAGCACGGTCCCCCACCGCGTAGCGCGCCGGACGATTGCGGTCGACCAAGATCCCCCTTCCACCTCGCAACCAACGTATAATGGATCCCGCTCCGGGGCGGCTTGCGGAGCATTCTGGCACAGTCGGTGGCCCGTTGAGAAGGAGAGTGATGACCGAACGCTACGACCTCATCGTAGTGGGAGCGGGTCCAGGGGGCTCCGCCACCGCCTACTACGCCTCGAAGGCGGGTCTCAGGACCCTGGTCCTCGACCGTCAGGAGTTCCCGCGCGACAAGCCGTGCGGCGATGGTCTCATGCCCCACGCCGCCTCCGAGGTCTCACACATGGGCCTCGGCGACTGGCTCGACGAACCCCACCACGGCAGGTTCACAGGCTTCTGTGTGTACACCCGGACCGCCTACCTGCGCCAGAGCATCCCCCCCACTCTGCACGGACCCTACGGCTACGTCGTCAAGCGCCAGGAGACCGACGCCAAGCTCCTGGAGCGCGCGATCCTTGCGGGAGCCGAGTTCCGCCCGCAGACCAGGGCCACCGAGCTGCTCCGCTCGGCGGCGGGAGAGGTCACGGGGATAGAAGCCGCGAGCGGTGGCGAGGACCTCCGGTTCGAGGCCCCTCTCGTCGTCGCGGCAGACGGAGTGGGCGGCTTCGCGAACGAGGGCTTGAAGGCGCACCAGAACGCCGTCGCCAGGAGGCAGTATTTCCGTGGCGTGAACGGTCCGAACAAAGAGGACCTGCAAATCTTCATAACCAGGGACTTGAACGAGCAGGGCGCAGGCTACGGCTGGGTCTTCTACCTCGGAGATGGCCAGGCCAACGTCGGGGCCGGGGTCTCGACGAGGACCCTCTCGCGAACCGGGCGCAATCTCAAGGATTTCTTCGACCGCTTTCTCGAGGAGCCCCGGCTCGCCGCGTGGCTCGACGGCGCCGAGCCCGAAGGCCCGGCCAAGAGCTGGTCGCTCAAGATGGGGATGTGGGGAGCCAGGAGGTATACGAGCGGGCTCATGATGGTCGGCGACGCGGCGAGCATGGTGCACCCGATAAGCGGCGAGGGGGTCGGCTACGCGATCGAGTCGGGGAGGCTGGCCGCCACCTGGGCACACGAGGCGCACGAGCGTAGAGACTTCTCGGCCTCCCTCCTCTCGGGCTACGAGCGCCAGCTACGGCGCCAGCGGGCGCGCGAGCACCTCTCGGGACACGCCCTCGTCAACCTGATCCCGAACCTCGGGATACTCGAGCCGGTCTTCAAGGCCTGCGAGAAGTACCCGGAGGCCCGCCGCACCCTTATCGAGGGCTTCACTGGGGACGCCCCGATCTACAGCCTCCTCAAGCACCCGCGGACGCTGGCCAGCGCCCTCAAGGGAGGTCTGGCCCGGTCGTAATGCGCCTCGCGCGAGCGCGAGTTATCGGGGAGAGGTTTTCAGGTATCTTGGGGTGCTCTTGGCGCTCTTTCCCCGAGCCTCAACAGGCCTGCCCCGCACAAGGCGTAGCCCTTTCGCATACCGCTTCAGGGACGCTCCTCCAGCGACACCTTATCCAGGTAGAAAGCGCTGCGGAGTACCGGGTCGGTCTTGGCGATGAAGCTGAGGTAGACACTCCGGCCCGCGAACTCCGAGAGATTTGCCGTCTCTCGCCTCCACCCGCCTGCGTCGGCGTCAGAGTACCTCTCGAGCACAGCGAACCGCTCGCCGTCCCGCTTCGTCAGCACTACGAGCAGGCGGTCGGAGGGGTGCCTCAACTCGTTGGTCTCTATCCGGAGGTCGAAGGAGAGCCTCGAGTTATCCCCGACCCGGATCTTCTGCCGGAGGACGTCTCTCCCCTCGTCGTGGTCGCCGAGACGGGCGTGACCATCGACGATGAGCGCCTCCCCATCACCGGCCTTCTGCTCCCAGGCGGCCCCGCTGTCCATCTCGCCGTTATCGAGGTCGGATCCGTCTTCGGGGGGACCTCCCACTGCCTGAGGGTTCTGCCCTGCCTTTTCGGTCTGCGGGTCCTCACCAGGGGCGTGTGAGGTGGGATCCAGGGCCCCTCCGAAGTCCGTAGTCCAGTGCCAGCCGTGGACCGAGCCAGGGTCGTGGATGCGCGAGATGCCGATTACCCGGTACCTGCCGTCGAGCATGGCCTGGTTGTGCGAGGGTGAGTTGCGCCAGGCGCGGAAGGCCTCTTCGGCACTCTCGTACCCGGCAGCTATATTCTCGCCCTTGTAGGTGTCGTAGTCGTAGCCCTCCTGCTCCATACGGTCCCAGGGCTCGTACCCCGATTTGTAGTACGAGCTGGCCGCGGTGTTGTGGGCGAAGAAGGAGTAGCGCGCCATGTCTTGCGAGTGGTGCTCGGCAGCGACCGCAAGCGTATCGGACAGAAGGAGCGCCTTCAGCCCGTGGTCTGCGCGGTAGCCGTTGATGAGCTCCAGGAACTGTATCTCCTCCGGGTCGTAAGCCGCCGCGTCGGCGCGTACGTCTACGTTAGCGACACCGACGGTGAGCACCGCGGCTACCGCGACGACCAGGCACGCAAAACGCAGCAAGCGCATCCTCTCCTTCCAAAGCGACATGCCGGGGATTATGACGGGTCGTGCCCTCTCCTGCATCCTGCAGATTGGTGAACTTCTCCTAGCCACCTCTGGCTAGACACCGCACGGGAGCATCTCTCGCGCGAAGCGGCAGGATCGAGGTGTCGCTATCATGGCGGTCCCACGGACCAGAAGAGGGGTAGGCGACTTGGCTACGGGAACGACCTTCGAAGTTGGCGCGATGCGGGTACGCATCCTGGACGACGGCGTCTTCGTCACGGACGCGGGCAACCTCTTCGGAGGCACTCGCAAGATGCGCATCCGCGGCGCGATGCACGCGGTTCTCGTCGAGGCCGGGGACACGCTTGTCCTCATCGACGCTGGCTTCGGACCGGAACTGCCCGAGGCGCTCGTCGGCCGCTACGAGCTCAGGCGCGAGAAGAACCTCGTGGACCACCTCCAGGAGGCCGGGCACGCAGCGGAGGACGTCACCCACGTCGTCCTCTCCCACCTCGACGCAGACCACGTCGGCTGGGCCCTCGAGCCCCCATGCTTTCCGCATGCCACCGTATACGTTCAGGAAGAAGCCCTCGAAGAGGCCCGCGAGATGCCCGAGGGCGACGGCCGCCGCGCAGCAATCCCAGGCATCGAGAAAGGGATCGAAGAAGGCTGGTGCGAGCTTCTGAGCGGCAACGGAGAGATCGTGGAGGGGGTCAGGGTCGAGGTCAGATCGGGACACTCGGCAGGGCACCAGATCGCCTGGATCGGCTCTGGCGAAGGCGCCGCACTCTACACCGCGGACCTGGCTCCGGCCAAGATCTGGCTCGACCCCGACCTCATAAGCGGGGTGGACACGGACCCCGAAGCCGCCCGCCGCAACCGCATCGAGGTGCTCGAAGAGGCCGAGGCGATGGACGCTACCGTCATCCTCTACCACGAGCCCGGCGACTTCCTCGTCAAGATCCGGCGCACCGAGAAGGGCTTCGAAGCAGTCCCGGCCACCCTCTAGCCTTCGTGCCAGATAGTCTTCTCGCGCGCTGGCTGGCGCCTGCGGGGTCTCTCGCCCATGTCGGAGTAGCCGACGTAGAGGTGGGCGACCGGCGTATCGCCCTCTTTCAGGCCGAGGAGCTCGCGCATACGGTCGTGGTAGACGGCAGGGCCGGTGCGCCACATCGTCGCGAGTCCCAGCCCGAAGGCGGTTAGCTGCATGTTCTGGACCGCGGCGGAGCAGGCGGCGTAGTTCTCGAGCGTCTCGATCTCGTCCCGTCCCGCCTCCGAGGTCACCGCGATCACCACCGGCGCGCGGAAAGCCTTCTTGCGCTCGCGGCTGATCCTGCCCGCCGCCAGTTCCTCGGCTTCTCCTTCGGCCTCGGCCTGGAGGCGGGCGATCTCGGCGCGCACCCGGGCCAGCTCCCCGCGCCCCTTTCCGGTGAAGACGTGAAAGATCCACGGCTCGGTAAGTCGGTGGTTAGGGGCGTGAACTGCGCTCTCGAGGATGCGCTCGATCATGGCTCTAGGCACCGGGTCCTGCTTGACGCGCCCGATGCTCTGGCGCTTCTCTATGGCCTGGATCACGTCCATCGCATGTCCTATTTTATCGGGTTGGGGAGCGGCGAGGAGGCGAGAATTCACTTATCATGGGCCGGCACACCGCAGTCTGCACAGGAGGGAGCTACCCCGTGGCAAAGAGCAAGGTTACGGTCGTAGGTGCCGGTAACGTCGGCGGGACGACGGCCCAGAGGCTGGCGGAGCGCAACTACGCCGACGTGGTACTCGTGGACATCGTGGAAGGGTTGCCGCAGGGCAAGGCTCTTGACATTCTGCAGAGTGGCCCGGTGCTCGGCTTCGACTCCAACGTGATCGGCTCCAACGGCTACGAGGAGAGCGCCGGCTCCGACGTAGTCGTGATAACCAGCGGCAGCCCGCGCAAGCCGGGGATGAGCCGCGACGACCTCCTGAAGACGAACCAGAACATAGTCCAGAGCGTCACCGAGGAGGTGATCAGGCACTCCCCCGATGCGATCCTGGTGATGGTCGCGAACCCGCTCGACGCGATGTGCCACGTGGCTATGGAGGTCAGCGGGTTCCCGCGCGAGCGGGTCGTCGGGATGGCCGGCATCCTCGACACCGCTCGCTACAGGACGTTTATCGCCCAGGAGCTGGGCGTCTCCGTCCGGGACGTCTTCGCGGTGGTGCTCGGCGGGCACGGCGACACGATGGTCCCGCTGCCGAGCATGGCGACCGTCGGGGGCGTGGCGATCACAGAGCTCATGCCTAGGGACCGCGTGGAGGCCATCGTAGACCGCACCCGCAACGGCGGGGCCGAGATCGTAGGCCTCCTGCAGAGCGGTAGCGCCTTCTACGCACCGTCCGCAGCCGCTGTAGAGATGGTGGACTCCATCCTCCTCGACCAGAAGCGCGTCCTCCCCTGCGCCGCCTACCTGCAAGGCGAGTACGGCATAGATGAACTGTTCGTCGGGGTGCCGGTGAAGCTCGGCGCCTCGGGCGTCGAGGAGATCATCGAGCTCGACCTGCAGCAAGACGAGCTCGACGATCTCAAGAATAGCGCCGGAGCGGTCCGCGAGCTGGTCGAGGTGTTGCGCGGCTAGTCAGCGGAGCACTTCAGCCGGGAGAACGAAGAGCCGGGGCGATCGCCGGGGCGATCTGACCGTCCCGCTCGTCTTGTTCCGGTCCTCCGGCGCGTCGATGTCTGCGTCCCCGAACCTGCCCCCAACCGGTTCCTGTCGCCCCCTTGATGGTACGGAGCGTCTCTAGACAGGTCTGTACTCTCCGAAGACCTCGCGAAGGACGTCGGAGACCTCGCCCACGGTGGCAAGGCTCGCCAGCGCCTCCCTTACAGGATAGAGGAGGTTATTCGAGCCTTCGGCGGCGGACCTCACCCGCTTCAGAGCGCGCTCGACGGCGGCGTTGTCCCTGCTCTCCCTGAGACCAACGAGCCTTTCGGTCTGACGGTCGCGGATCGACTCGTCCACGACGTGCAGCTCCATGTCGGTGTCGCCGCCCGCGTAGCGGTTCACGCCCACGATCACGCGCTCCCCCCTCTCCACCTCGCGCTGGTAGCGGAAGGCGGAGTCCTCGATCTCGCGCTGCATAAAGCGCTCCTCGACGGCGCGAACGCTGCCGCCCAGTGCGTCGATGTGCCTGATGTACTCCCAGGCCTCCTCCTCGACCGCGTCGGTGAGGGACTCCACGTAGTATGAGCCGGCAAGGGGGTCGGCCGTGTCGGTAACCCCAGCCTCGTGGGCCAGGATCTGCTGGGTACGGAGGGCTATCCTCGCGCTCCGCTCGGTAGGGAGCGCCAGAGCTTCATCAAAAGCATTGGTATGCAGGCTCTGGGTGCCGCCCATGACGGCCGAGAGAGCCTGCACCGTCGTGCGGACTATGTTGTTCTCGGCCTGCTGGGCGGTGAGCGAGGAGCCCGCCGTCTGGGTGTGGAAGCGGAGCTTCAGGCTTCTCTCGTCGGTTGCGCCGAAGCGGTCTCTCATGATCTTCGCCCACATCCTGCGTGCCGCCCGGTATTTGGCGACCTCCTGGAACAGGTCGTTATGGGCGTTGAAGAAAAAGGAGAGGCGAGGGGCGAAGTGATCAACCTCGAGCCCGGCGTCGAGCGCCGCCTCGACGTAGGCTATGGCGTTGGAGAGCGTGAAGGCAAGCTCCTGGACCGCGGTCGAACCTGCCTCGCGGATGTGGTAACCGCTGATAGAGATCGTGTTCCACCGCGGAAGCTCTCTGGCGCAGTAGGCGAAGGTGTCCGTGGTGATCCTCATGGAGGGTTTGGGCGGGTAGATATAGGTCCCGCGCGCCAGGTACTCTTTGAGAATGTCGTTCTGGGTCGTGCCGGTCACGTCCTCATTGCTCGCGCCCTGCTCCTCGGCCACCAGAGCGTAGAGGAGAAGGAGGATGGAAGCCGTGGCATTGATCGTCATCGAGGTCGAGACGTCACGCAGCGGGATACCGTCGAAGAGGTCGCGCATGTCGAGCAGCGAGTCTATAGCGACCCCGACCTTTCCGACCTCGCCCAGAGCCAGCTGGTGGTCGGAGTCGCGGCCCATCTGCGTGGGGAGGTCGAAGGCGACCGAGAGCCCGGTCTGGCCGTTATCTATGAGGTATTTGAAGCGGGCGTTGGTCTCTCTGGCGGTTCCGAAACCCGCGTACTGGCGCATGGTCCACGGCCTGCCGCGGTACATCGAGGGGTACGGGCCCCGCGTGTACGGGTACTCTCCCGGGTCCCCGAGCCTCTCGGCGTACTCGAAGTCCTCCCCCAAATCGTCGGGTCTGTAGACAGGCTTGACCTCGATCCCGGACTCCGTACGGCGCTCGTCTACGTCCATGGCACCTCTCTCATCGACCCCTGTGCGGCAATTCTACTAGCTCGGTGAGGACGCCGAACGCGCCCTTCGGGTGGATAAAGGCCGTCAGTGCGCCACCTGCCCCCACCTTCGGCTCGGAGTCCACGAGCTCGACGCCGTGCTGTTTCAGCGCGGCGAGGGTGGCCTCGATGTCGCTGACCTCGAAAGCGACGTGGTGGAAGCCCTCCCCGCGCTTGGCGAGGAACCTTCCGACCGGGGAGTCAGGGTGAGTGGGCTCTATCAGCTCTATCATCGAGTCTCCCACCCGAAACATCCTAGCCACTATGCCCTGCTCTTCGACGGTCTCAGGCGCGCCTGGCTCTACGCCAAAGCTCACTCTGTAGAAGTCGGATGCGGCCTCGATGCTCTCGACCGCGTAGCCCAGGTGATTGATCTTCTCGAGCATGCTCTCCTTCCGCTTGGGACGCACAGATTGTAGCCAA
>DASTQK010000031.1:0-7409 GCA_035761765.1 Rubrobacteraceae bacterium | reverse complement strand
ACCGCTTAGGCCCCGGCCGCCTCATGGCCTTCGGGGCCCGGAGTGAATCGCCGGATGAAAGGCCGCCTGGAGGGCCGGGAACGCTTCGCCCCCTGGCTCTCGATGCCAAACTGTCCGCCCTTCGCGGTGCTGCATCTTCCGCCAGCGCTCTTACTGCGTCAGAATAATGACGGCTGACGCCGGCTGATAGGTCCATCAAAGGAGAAGCGATTGAGGCTGGTGACTATCAGGCAGGGAGGCAGAGAAGAAGCTGCCGTGATGCTACCCGACGGCGTGGTGCCCGTCCCGGAGGGCTACAGTGATCCCTCCGAGAAGGGAGCCGAGCTTCTCTCTCTACTGGAGAGCGGGCGTTTCTACGCGCTCAAGGAGGCCTACGACCGCGGAGAGGTGCGAGGAGGAGGACTCTCTCAGCCCTCCTACGGCCCGCTGTACCGCCGTCCGCGCAAGATCTGGGGGATCGGCCTCAACTACGTCGAGCACGCGGGTGACCTCTCCGAGAGTGCCCCCTCAGACGAGCCGGCGAGCTTCATGCGACCAGACACCACCATTATCGGGCCGGGGGAGGAGATCTTGCTCCCCGACCAGTCCGAGCGGGTGACGGCCGAGGCCGAGCTCGCCCTCATCATCGGCCGTGAGACCAGAGATGTCTCGGTAGAAGAAGCCCCCTCGGTGGTCGCGGGCTTTACACCGGTGCTGGACATGACCGCCGAGGACATCCTGAGGAAGAACCCGCGCTACCTCACGCGGGCGAAGAGCTTCGACACCTTCTTCAGCTTCGGTCCCGAGCTCGTGACGCCTGACGAGATAGCGGATCTGGAGGCCCTGGAGGTCTCTACGGTCCTGAACGGCGAGGTCCGCACCAGAAACACGGTCTCGAACATGACCTTCTCTCCATGGTGGCTCGTCTCGTTTCACTCGCGGGTCATGACCCTTCTGCCGGGAGACGTGATCTCGACCGGCACGCCGGGGGCGGTGGTCATAAAGGAGGGTGACGTGGCCGAATGTCGCATAGACGGCTTCGAGCCGCTCTCCAACCCCGTCGCTCGCTAGCCCCGCAAAGCTATCAAACCGCAGACACCCGCTTGCGCCGAGTTCGGGAAAAGCGAGCACCTTTCTGCACGCTACGAGAATCTCCGGGCACCAACTCTCGCGAGTACACCCGTCCGCGCGTCGCTATACTGGGCTCATGTCCTTGCACGGCGTCTGCACAATAGCGCTCACCCCCTTCACCGAAGAAGGAGACCTCGACGAGGAGAGCATCGAGTCGCTCTCGGATTTCTACGTGGACTCCGGCGTCCACGGCATAACGGTGCTCGGGATCATGGGCGAGGCTCACAAGCTCTCGGACGCCGAGAGGCAAGCGGTGACGGAGCGATACGTAACTGCCGCCGGTGGACGCGTCCCCGTCGTCGTGGGCTGCTCGGCGGTCGCGACGAAGGTGGTCGTGGAGAGGGCGCGCGAGGCGGAGGCGGCGGGAGCGGCGGCAGTCATGGTCGCGCCGCCGAACAACCAGAGCAACCTGGACCTCGTCTTCGAGCACTACCGGCGGGTTGCGCAAGCCGTCTCCGTGCCTGTGGTCGTGCAGGACGAGCCGGTAAACACGGGTGTTGTCATGCCCGCGCCGTTCCTGGCCAGGGTCGTCGATGAGATCGATGGCTGCCGCTACGTCAAGCTGGAGGAGGCCCCGACGACGATCAAGATCTCGAGTCTCCTGGAGAGGACCGAGACCGAGGTCGGCGTCTTCGGGGGCCTCGGCGGGATGTACTTCTACGAGGAGCTCGCGCGCGGCGCCGTCGGCATAATGACCGGCTTCGCCTACCCGCACGTCCTCGTCGAGACCTACCGGCTCTTCGTGAATGGAGGGAGTCGAGAGGCGCAGGAGTACTTCTTCCGCTATCTGCCCCTGATCCGGTTCGAGGCTCAGCTCGGCGTCGGGGGCGTCGGCATTCGGAAGGAGATCCTGAAGCTGCGCGGCGTCGTCTCCTCCTCCCACGTCCGTTTCCCCGCCCCCACGCTCGATGGCGAGTCCCTGCGCGAACTGAGAGACCTCGTAGAGGTGCTCGGCCTGGCAGGCTGAGGCGACGAACGTAGATCAGGAAGCTCCGGACGATGTCAGCGCGTCCTTGGGGCGTCTCGCCGGCGCGCACGTCCCGGTCCTGCGGAAGGGTACACGGGGAGCCTTAGGGCCAACCTCTTTTCGGCGTGCTAACGCCCTTCCTTCGCCAAGCTCGCTCTCCCAGCTCCCAGCGACCGCCGGGCCGAGCAGACGCGCCTGGAACTTCTTGCGACCATCGCGCCACCATGCCAGAATCCGAAGTCCGGGAGAGGAACGTCGGGCTTTCGCGTTATGCGGGGAGGGCATGTCTTGAACTTCGACTACTCGGGGAAGGTCCTGGAGCTCCGGGCGCGGCTGGAAGCGTTCATGGACGAGTTGGTCTACCCCAACGAGAGGGTCTTCCAGGAGCAGCTCGCTGCGGCCGAGAGCCGCTGGACGGTGCCCCCGATCATGGAAGATCTCAAGGCCCAGGCCAGAGAGGCGGGGCTCTGGAACCTCTTTCTTCCCGAGTCCGAGTACGGCGCCGGCCTCACGAACCTGGAGTACGCGCCGCTCTGCGAGATCATGGGCCGCTCCCCGATCGCCCCCGAGGTCTTTAACTGCAACGCCCCCGACACGGGCAACATGGAGGTACTGGTGCGCTACGGGACGCCCGAGCAGAAGGAGCGCTGGCTCGAGCCCCTTCTGAGAGGTGAGATCCGCTCATGCTTCGCGATGACCGAGCCCGACGTCGCCTCCTCGGACGCAACCAACATAAGGGCGCGCATAGAGCGGGACGGGGACGGCTACGTCGTGACCGGGCGCAAGTGGTGGTCCACGGGAGCCGGGGACCCGCGGTGCGAGATTGCGATCGTGATGGGAAAGACAGACCCGGAGGCGCCTCGCCACGAGCAGCAGTCCATGATCCTGATCCCCCTCGACACACCCGGCGTGGAGATAGAGCGCACCCTCCCCGTCTTCGGCTACGACGACGCCCCGCACGGCCACGCGCAGATTTCTTTTGACGGGGTCCGCGTCCCCGCCTCGAACATGATCTGGGCCGAGGGCAAGGGCTTCGCTATAGCCCAGGGACGTCTCGGACCGGGGCGCATCCACCACTGCATGCGCCTCGTAGGGGTAGCCGAACGGGCTCTCGAACTCATGCTCGAGCGGGTCAAGGAGCGGGAGGCCTTCGGCAAGCCGCTCGCCGAGCAGGGCGTGATCCTGGAGTGGATCGCCGACTCCAGGATCGAGATCGAGCAGGCAAGGCTCCTGACGCTGAAGGCGGCCCACATGATGGACACGGTCGGGAACAAGAAAGCACGGGCGGAGATAGCCATGATAAAGGTGGTCGCCCCGAACACCGCCCTGCGCGTGCTCGACCGCGCCATACAGGCGCACGGCGGCGCCGGCGTCTCGGACGACTTCCCCCTCGCCTACTTCTGGGCGAGTGCCCGAACGCTCAGGCTCGCGGACGGGCCCGACGAGGTCCACCGCGTGGCCGTAGCCAGACTGGAGCTGAAGAAGGAGCGAAGCGTCGCGCCGCCTCGCTGAGAGCTCTCCACCCGGCTCCAGGCAGGATAGATACGGAACTCACCCCTGACGCCCGCTCGACGTCCGCGCCCACAGGACTGCGCCGGCAACGGCATTCAGGACGCCCGCCAGCACCGCGAGCGCTACCGTCCCGGCACCGATGACCGTCTCCGTTCCGTCGGACGTACGCTGGTAGCTCAGGATCGTCAACGGACCATCCCCGATGACAAAAGACCCCCACCCCCGGACGTCCGCGATTACGGCGATCCCGAAAACGGTGCAAGATAGCAGGAGGCCGACCGCCAGGAAACCGAACACGAATGACGCAGCAGCTACCCTCAACATTTCGCACCTCTTTGTTCGGAAGGATTGAGGACGAGCACCAGGTTGCGCACTGCTTTACGTCCGTCCGCGGCGATAGCCGTCATGCCGAGCAGGTTCATGGAGAGGACCTCCCCCGCGAACACGAGGCACTCCGAGCGCAGGAGACTGCTAAACAGGATGACGAGCAGGCCCAAAACCCCGGGTATGGTGGGTCCCGCGGCGGAGACCAGGAACCCTTTGCTCGGAGGAATACCCGGGTGCCCTACCAGGAAGACAGGACCGTACACGCTGAGGAAGGCGGACACCGGTGCCAGGGCCATAGCGTGGGCTGCCTCGTGGAAGACAAGGCTCACCGCGAAGGCGAGCGCGATGCTGACCGCCAACCAGAAGGACGGCAGGACATCGCTCATCAACAACCACAGCGCCAGGGAGAGCGCCGCCCCTATCATCGCCGCCGATAAGCTCAGGTGCCTCGCGACGGAAAGGAAACCAACCCTTCTGCTCCCGTTGCAGAAATCCAGCCGCTTTCGACGCCACGGGGGTCGTAGTTGACCCAGGACGACCTCGATGAGAAAGAGCTTGAGTACCTTCGGAAACGTGGAGCACCGGCTCCTGAGCGGGGTGTCGAAGTTCAGCAAGCACTTCTCGTTAAGCCGTGCGGCGAGCTGGAGGAAGTCGCTGGTTACCCGGTGAGGCGCGATGCCATAAGCCGCCGCCACCGTCTCGCCTATCTCCTTGGCCGTGCGCCTCCCATCGACCAGGGAGAGCATGAGACGCGCGGTGCCGTTGATCGGGACCCTATCGCCGGTCACAGTGTCCAGGAGGTCAGAGCTCTCGAGCATAACGCCCGCAGGGAAGACAGGCACCTCGATCTCGAAGATCATTTATTCCTCCGCTCGTACTCACTCAAGGACGCGACGGTGATCACGAGGCCAGCTACGACGAGAGCGAGCCCTACCTCGACGAGCGACTCGGGGAAGCCGAGGACCACCAGCCGCGGCGCAACCCACGGCCCGGCCGCGAAAAAACCGACCAACGACGCGCCGAACGCGGCGTAAGAGAGAACCTGCTCGGAGGTGTTCTCCAAGCTGCAGGGCACGAGGAACCCCACCCCAGTAGCCAGGAGCACGGTGACCACCACGATGACGGCGATGGTCCCAAGCTCGAACAACCCTCCTATCCAGAGAATCGGCAAGGTCGCCACCATCGCCGGCACCACGACCGCCAGGATGCCAGCGCAGAAGCCGGCGCCGACCATGCCGAGTACGTAGGTGGCGAAGGAGACGGGCGCAGACCTCCAGAGCCAGTTTGAGTCCCGGTTCGCTCCGTAGGTTGCCAGAGGAACGATAGCCACGCTGACTGCGGACAGCAGCACCACGCCCCCGAGCGCGACCTGCGCAACCCCCGGAAGCAACCTAGAGGTCAGGCACGATAGCGTCCCGGCTACGAAGGTCACGAACAGGATATGCCTCCGTACCGAAGCGGTGCGCCCCATACGCTTCAGTCCCACGGACAAGACGGCGCCGAATCCAGAGCCCGGGACGCGAAACCAGAGACCCGCGTGAGAGAAGGTCTGCTGCTCCGGGATGCCGAGAAGAGCGGGCAGCGAGATCCAGGCCCCTACGCTGGCGAAGAGCAGGAGCAACAGTCCGCTCGTAAGCTGCAGCACCGGCTCGGTTCCGGTATTCAGGACCGCGTGCCCGAGTGGCCGGACGATACCGGGCCACGCACCTCCACCAGCCACCAAGCCGCCTCCCACCCATGCCAGAATCAACGGCGGTAGGGCGAGCACCGCCGCAAGCTGACGGCGTGCCACGCGTTTGAGGACCTCGCCCGCAGCTCCTGCCGCGTAGAAGATCGAGGCTTCGAAGAGCGCGAGCTGGACCGCCGCATACGGGGTAGCTCCCGCCGCGTAGACGAGGGGCACAAACAGCGCCAGGCTCAAGATCGTGAGAACGAAGCAACAGATGGTGAAGGGTATCCCGACGGTGCTCAAGAACAGCTCCAGCCTCGAGAGCGGCGCGGCGCGGATCTGGGCGTTCAGCGACCTGTCGAGCGAGGACACGTGCTGCACGTTGAAGCCCGGGATCGCGAAAACGACGCCCGCCGCGAGGATCACCGCCGTCGAAGCGCCGTCGCTCGAAGCGACCAGGATCGCCGCTCCCCGCCAGCCAGCCCACGCCAGACCGGCGATGAGCGGCGCGGGGGTGAGGACGACCAGGAATAGGAGCAGCGGGTTGGTCCGGGCCACCGGTCGCAACCGCCGCGTCAGACATAACGCGTTAGCGTGAAAAAGAGTCCAAGCGCCGCTCGAAATCATCTATCCGCCTCTCCATACCGGTTACCTCCAGGAACGTCTCTTCGATGCTGCTCGCGCCGTAGCGCTCGCGCAGGCATGCAGGGCTTCCGTCCGCAACGAGCCGACCGTCGTGGATGAGAAACAGATGGTCGCAAACGTGTTCGGCGAAGGCGAGGTCCTGGGTCGCAAGCAAGACGGCGGAACCGGCGGCACCGATGTGCCTTACGAGACGCCGCAGAACCACCACCCCTTCGGGGTCCAGACCCACTGTCGGTTCGTCGATCAGGATCGCCGGTACATCCAGAGACAGAGCGGCGGTCGTAGCGATCTTGCGGCGGATGCCATGCGACAGCACGCCCAGGCTGTCCTCTGCGTGCTCCAGCAACCCGAAGGCCTCTAGCAAGATCCCCGCCCGCTCCTTGTAGCGGGCGTGCGGCTGGCGGTAGAGGTTCCGGTAGAGCTCCAGGTACTCGCGTACTGTGAGCTGCTCGAAGCCGCTGGGGGTATCGGGCACGAAGCCGAGGTTGCGCTTGGCACCGAGGGGGAAATCCACAGTATCGTAGCCCGAGACGCTTATACTCCCCCCGTCGAGTGTCGCGAGACCAGCGATCAGACGCAAGGTGGTGGTCTTCCCACATCCGTTCGGCCCGACGAGACTTGCTACCATCCCCGGCTCGACCGTCAGGGAGAGCCCGCTCACGACCGTCTTGTCCCCGTAACGCTTGGTCGCGCCGCTGATCCGGAGCCCGCTCAAGAGCCGAGCCCTCTCCCTACGACCCCGGCCCGCGGTCGGATATTCGCGTTACCAACGCTACTACTTGTAGCACCTGACTATAAAGCCCCTGACCAAACTGTACTTTATGAAGGGATCTCCCCCTCTCCTGTTGCATCTGTGCGCCCAGTACAGCGCGATCGCGTAAGCAACGAAACCCAGAACGATGACCCAGGCAACGTAGGACTCTGTCTCGCGCTCGACATGCTCGACCTCCGCGACGGGAACCTCGTAGAGATCCAGCGTCGTACGATCCCTCACCTCGCCGAGAATCTCCGGGAAGAGCTCGGCGAGCGGAGACCCCGTCGCCTCTCCCGAAGAGAGACCCTCGAGTGGGGGATGAGCAATCATTTGCGTCAACCTGCCAACCTCCTTTTGCTCCAGACGACGGCTCGAAACGACAGGGTACGCCAGCAGGCACGTTTTGTCAAATTTACTGTACATCG
>DASTQK010000030.1:0-9239 GCA_035761765.1 Rubrobacteraceae bacterium | reverse complement strand
CTGATGGCTGAAAACTTGACACCTTACCTTTCTGCGCTCGCCGACCTGTTCTTCCCGCAGCGCTGTGTTGGCTGCGGGCGGCGGGCGAGCGACTTGCTGTGCCTGGGCTGTTTCGAGGCGTTGCCCAGGATCGGCCGCCCTGTGTGCGCGCGCTGCGGGGCGCCGACGGCCTTCGAGACAAAGGTGTGCGACGCGTGCAAAGGCGTGGACTTCGGTTTCGAGAGCGCCAGGGCGCCGCTGAGATACGAGGGGGTGGGAGAGGAGATCGTGCACTCACTCAAGTACAGGGGCTACACGAGGGTCGTGGGCAGGATCGCAGCGCCGCTAATGGCAGCCATCCTCGACCGCGGTGAACGGTTCGACTTCGTCGTGCCCGTGCCGCTGCACCGCTCGCGGCTCAGGCGTCGCGGCTTCAACCAGGCTGAGCTACTCGCGCGGGGCGTCGCGGCGACCATAAACGCACCTGTATCGGATACACTACACGTCGTGCGAAAGACCCGGGACCAGGTCGAGCTCTCAGCCGCCGCGAGGCGGGCGAACGTCGAGGGCGCTTACGCGGTCAGGGGCGTCGCACGCGGCAGGGTACTCCTCGTCGACGACGTCTTCACTACCGGCGCGACGACGAGCTCGTGCGCCGCCACCCTCCTCAGAGCCGGAGCGGACGAGGTGCACGCGATCAGCCTGTGTAGGACATGTTAGCCATCAGCCGTCAGCTCTCAGCAGTCAGCATTGACCTTCGATTCGTTGCCGGCCCGCGTATAGCAGCGCTCTTCTCGCGGAGGAGCGTATCGATTCGGGTAACGCCGCGGGGTGGCGAGCCGCTTTTGCTGGCGGTAGATGGCTAGGGGCGACCGAAGGGAGGCGCACGTGGATGTGACGGTCAAGGGGCGCAACATCTCGATAACCGAGGCGCTGGAGCGCTACGCCCTCGAGAAGGTCGAGCGCGTGAGCAAGTTCTTCGACGACGGGCGCAGTGCCTCCAGGGCGGAGGTCGAGCTGATCCACGAGCGCAACCCTTCCATTCCCGACCCCGAGGTGGCCGAGGCCACCCTGTTCATCAACGGGGCGGTCCTCAAGGCGCGCGAGGCCTCCCAGGACATGTACGCCTCCATAGACCGCATGTCCGACAAGCTCGAGCGCCAGGTCAAGCGGTATCGGGGGCGCCAGATCGACCGCTGGCACGGTCAGATCAAGTCCTCGGGCGCCGAGCTGGCGGTTGAGCCTGAGCCGTTCGTGGTCGAGGAGGAAGAGGAGGAGGCTCGCATCGTGCGCACCAAGCAGTTCCAGATGAAGCCGATGAGCGCGCAAGAGGCAGTCTTGCAGATGGAGCTACTCGACCACGACTTCTTCGTGTTTACCAGCGCCGAGAGCGGCGAGATAAACGTGGTATACCGGCGCCGGGACGGCGACTACGGGCTCATCGAGCCCGCAAGATAGCCCCCGATATCTTAAACTAGGGGAGACGGGCCGCGCACGGGCGGCCCGGGTGCGTTGATTCGAGGTTGGTGTTGATCATTGGCTAATTTGCTGACGAAGATATTGAGGATGGGTGAGGGCCGGAAGCTGAAGGTCCTTCAGCAGCGCGTGGAGGCCGTCTCGGCGCTCGAGCCGGAGGTGGAGAGGCTCTCGGACGGCGCTCTGGCGGCGAAGACGGACGAGTTCCGCGAGAGGTTGGCCGGAGGGGAAGGGCTCGACGGCATCCTGCCCGAGGCTTTCGCAGTCGTGCGCGAGGCTTCGAGGCGTACCCTGCAGATGCGGCCCTTCGACGTGCAGATCATGGGCGGCATCGTGTTGCACGAGGGCAAGATCGCCGAGATGAAGACCGGCGAGGGCAAGACGCTCGCCGCGACCATGCCCGTCTACCTCAACGCCCTGAGCGGCAAAGGCGTCCACGTCGTCACCGTCAACGACTATCTGGCCAGGCGCGACGCCAACTGGATGGGTGAGATCTACGAGTTCCTCGGCCTGCGAGTGGGTCTCATCCAGGAAAGCATGGGTTTCGCCGAGCGCAAAGAGGCCTACGACTCAGACCTCACCTACGGTACCAACGCCCAGTTCGGCTTCGACTACCTGAGAGACAACATCGCAACCACCACGGATCAGCTCGTGCAGCGCGAGCTCAACTTCGCTATTGTGGACGAGGTCGACTCTATCCTCATCGACGAGGCGCGCACCCCGCTCATCATCTCGGGGATGCCCGAGAGCGCCGCCGACATCTACTACCGCTTCGCGGCCATCGTCCCGCGACTCAAGGAGGGCGAGGACTACGAGGTAGACGAGAAGAAGCGCCAGATCGCCCCGACCGAGAGTGGCGTCGAGAAGGTGGAGCGCGCTCTAGGCGTCGAGAACCTCTACGACGACGTCAATACGAACCTGGTCAACCACCTCAATCAGGCACTCAGGGCGCGCGCGCTCTTCCACAAAGACGTGGAGTACATCGTGCGCGATGGGCAGGTCTTTATCGTGGACGAGTTCACGGGGCGCGTGCTCGAAGGGCGGCGCTACTCCGAGGGCCTTCACCAGGCAATAGAGGCCAAGGAGGGCGTGGCGATCCGGGAGGAGAACCAGACCGTCGCCACCATCACCATCCAGAACTTCTTCAGGCAGTACGAGAAGCTCTCGGGCATGACCGGCACGGCGGCCACCGAGGCCGACGAGTTCATGCACATCTACAAGATGGAGGTCGTCTCCATCCCGACGCACAAGGAGATGATCCGGGACGACAAGGACGACCTCGTCTACAAGGCCAAGAAGGCCAAGTACGGGGCCGTCGTCGAGGACATCGTCGAGCGCAACAGGGAAGGCCAGCCCATTCTCGTCGGCACTGTGTCGGTCGAGGTCTCCGAGCACCTCTCGAATATCTTGAAGCGGCGCGGAATCCGCCACAACGTTCTGAACGCCAAGCACCACGAGCGCGAGGCGGAGATCATCGCCGAGGCCGGCGAGCGGGGTGCGGTGACGATCGCGACGAACATGGCAGGTCGCGGGACGGACATCAAGCTCGGAGCAGGCGTGCCGGATCTCGGCGGCCTCTACGTGCTCGGCACCGAGCGCCACGAGTCGCGCCGCATAGACAACCAGCTCAGGGGCCGCTCCGGGCGCCAGGGCGACCCCGGCGAGTCGCGCTTCTACCTCTCCTTCGAGGACGATCTCCTCAGGCTCTTCGGCGGGGACCGGATGCAGGGCGTTATAGACCGCATAGGGCTCGAGGAGGACGTGCCGATAGAGGCCGGCATGATCTCCAACTCCGTCAGGCGAGCTCAGGAGCAGGTCGAGAGCCGCAACTTCCAGATCCGCAAGCGGATCCTCGAGTACGACGACGTGCTGAACAAGCAGCGGCAGGTGATCTACGCCATAAGGCGCGACATCCTGATGGGCGAGGATGTGGACACGTTCTCCTACGTCGAAGATGTGCTCACCGACGTGGTCTCGCAGCACGTCTCGGACGCGGTCTATCCGGAGGAGTGGGACCTGGACACGCTGGCCGCCGAGCTGAACCGCTTCTACCCGACGACGATAGACTTCGGGACTCTGAACATCGAGGAGTCTTCGAGCGAAGAGATCCTGGAGATGGTCCTCTCGGACGCACGGGAGCGCCTCGAGGAGCGCAAGGGCGAGTGGGAGGAGCGCACCGCCGAGCTGGAACGGCGCGGTCTCGCGCGCGCCGACGGGGTGGTCTCCTTCGAGGAGGCCGAGAGGAGAACCTTGCTCTCGGTCGTTGACTCCCGCTGGCGCGAGCACCTCTACGAGATGGATTATCTGCGTGAGGGTATCGGGTGGCGCGGCTTGAGCCAGAGGGACCCGCTCGTCGAGTACAAGCGCGAGGGTTTCGACCTCTTCCAGGAGATGGAGCGGGGCCTCAAGGAAGACTACGTAACCTACATCTACCGCATAGAGAACGTCATGGTGCGCGAGGAGGAGATGCAGCAGCTCTCCTACAGCGGCGGCGGCGAGGAGCCGAACCAGCGCCCCAAAAGCCCCCGCAAGGCCGACGGGAAGGTGGGGCGCAACGATCCGTGCCCGTGCGGCTCCGGCAAGAAGTACAAGAAATGCGGGCTCCTGAACACGCCCGAGCATGAGCGACTCATGTCGCAGGGGGGCTCGGCCGCTTAGTGTCCGAGCTCGAGGATAGGGCCGCCGAGCTAGAGGAGCGCCTCGCGGAGCTCGAGGCGTTCTTCCGCATGGACGAGCTACGCGAGGAGGAGGCGGAGCTCGGCGAGCAGATGAGCCGTCCGGGCTTCTGGGACGACCAGGAAAGGGCCAGGGATGTCTCAGCGCGCTTCTCGCGAGTGCAGGGCAGGATCTCCCTCCTCCGGGACCTCAGGGGGGCGCTCTCGGACTCCGAGGAGCTCCTCGAGCTCGCCGAGGAGGACGGCGACCTTCTCTTCGAGGTCGAGGAGGAGCTCAGGCGGGTCGAGCGGGTCCTGGAGGAGCAGGAGGTGGCGCGGCTCTTCGCCGGGGAGTACGACGAGGGCGACGCCATCCTCACCATAAACTCGGGCGCCGGCGGGGTGGACTCTCAGGACTGGGCCGAGATGCTCGCCAGGATGTACCGGCGCTGGGCCGAGCGCAGCGGCTTCGGGCTGGAGGTCATCGAGTATACCGAGGGCGAGGAGGCCGGCATAAAGAGCGCCACCTTCACGGTCTCGGGCGAGTACGCCTTCGGGCTGCTCTCGGCCGAGCGGGGGGTGCACCGGCTGGTCAGGATCAGCCCCTTCGACGCCTCCTCGAGGCGACACACGAGCTTCGCCTCGGTCGCTGTCGCACCCGTCATAGACGGCAGGGTGGAGGTAGAGGTCGAGGAGAAGGACCTCAAGATAGACACCTACAGGGCCTCAGGGGCAGGCGGACAGCACGTGAACAAGACCGACTCGGCGGTCAGGATCACCCACCTGCCGACCGGGATCGTGGTGCAATGCCAGAACGAGCGCAGCCAGCACCAGAACCGTGAGGTCGCGATGCGCGTTCTCAGGGCGCGTCTCTTCGAACTCGAGCGCGAGCGTCGCGAGCAGGAGATCGCTGCGCAGAGCGGGGAGAAGGCGGATATCGAGTGGGGCTCCCAGATCCGGTCTTACGTTCTCCACCCGTACAAGCTGGTGAAGGACCACCGCACCGGCGAGGAGACGGCGAACGTCGACCGCGTCCTCGACGGCGACCTCGACGCCTTTATCTACGCCTACCTGAAGAACAGAACCACCGCCTAGCGCCGTGTCCAAAAAGACGCTTTTCGTCCTGCTGATAGTGCTTCTTATCGTGCTCGCCCCCTACACCGTCCTGCCGCCGATGATGGGGTCGCTGGTCGGACGCATCTTGCAGGACCAGCTCGGGCTCCAGAAGGCGCCACAGGTCCAGGTGGAGAGTAGCCCCGGGCTGATGATGTACGCCGGGAGCTTCTCGAAGGCCCTCGTCTCAGTGGAAGGCTTCGAGCTCGCCGGAGTGAAGACCGACAAGGTAGTCATGGATCTCGACCCGTTCAACGTGAACATTATCGAGAGCGCAACGGGTAGCGAACTGAGCACGGAGAAGCCGCTCTCCGGGATGTTGCGCGGGGAGTTCTCGGAGGAAAACGCCCTGCGCCTCGCGCAGCTGGGGGCCGGGGTGCCCGTGCAGGAGATCCAGCTCGAGGACGACGAGGTCGTCCTCAAGATGGCGGTTGGCCTCGGGTCGCCGGCTACCGTGCGGGGGCGCCTCTACCTGCAGGACGGGTCGCTCATCTTCGAGCCGCGGCAGATCGAGGGCGCGCCCCAGCAACTGCTTGCGGTGGTGGGGTTCGCATATCCCGTAAGCGGGCTGCCGTTCGGCGCGGAGATCTCCGGCGTGGACGTACGAAAAGACCAGCTCGTACTCTCGGCTCGCCTACAGAAGATCCCGCTCGGGGAGCCCATCGGTTGATAACGAGCGCCTTTGTTGCTATCTTCCCCGGTGGCCGGTTGAGACCCTGGAGGGGGACCTCTGAGCTCCGGCCACCGTCTGCGGCGGAGATCACGCCCGGCGAGCCACATCTGGAGAGGTAATGATCCGATTCGACAACGTCACGAAGTTGTACGCCAAGGACACGGTCGCGCTCGAGCGGGTGAACCTGGAGATAGAGTCCGGCGAGTTCGTCTTCCTGGTCGGGGCGAGCGGCTCCGGCAAGTCCACGATGGTGCGTCTGATCCTGAAGGAGATAGAGCCTACGGCGGGGGCGATCTACGTCAGAGGAACCAGGCTCTCGTCCATTCCGCGGCGCAAGATCCCGCGCCACCGGCGCAACATCGGGACGGTCTTCCAGGACTTCAAGCTGCTGCCGAACAAGACCGCCGCCGAGAACGTCGCCTACGCGATGGAGGTGACGGGCCAGCAGCGGCGCGCGATCCGGACCAAAGTGCCCCAGATCCTCGACCTCGTTGGGCTCTCGGCGAAGATGGACAAGTATCCGGACATGCTCTCGGGTGGCGAGCAGCAGCGCGTCTCGATAGCCAGAGCCTTTGTCTCTCAGCCGCCGATTCTCGTCGCCGACGAGCCGACCGGTAACCTGGACCCGAACACGAGCGTCGGTATCATGCAGCTTCTGCACCGCATCAACCGCATCGGTACCACCGTGCTCGTCGCAACCCACGACAAGGAGATGGTGGACGTGATGCGCAAGCGGGTCGTGGCCCTCGAAGAGGGGCGCGTGGTGCGTGACAAGGTCAGGGGGGCTTACGCCGATGAGGTTTAACTTCGGTTTCTTTCTGCGGGAGGCACTCAAGAACATCCGCTTGAACCTCCTGATGAGCATCACCGCCATGACCACGACGTTCATCTGCATCGTCGTGTTAGGCGTGGGGCTGCTCGCGAGCTCGCATGTCGAAGGTGTCATCGGGTCGGTGCGCGACGACGTGAGCGTCGAGGCGTATTTCCCGCCGGACGCCACGGACGAGGAGATCGACGAGATCACCAACACGGTCGAGGGCTGGCCCGAGGTAGCGAGCGTGAACTACATCTCCGAAGAGGAGGCGCTCGCGACCTTCAAGGAGACCTTCGCCGACAGGCCCGAGCTCTACGAGAACCTCGACCCGGGCGTGCTGCCGGCGTCGCTGCAGATCCAGCTCGAAAACCCCACGGAGGCCGAGGTGGTGGCGCAGAGGCTCGAAGAGGAGCAGGGCTTCTCGGACGAGAACCTCAGCTATCCGCAGCAGACCATCGATCGCCTCAACTCGGTGACCTCGGCCATGATCTGGGGCCTCTACGGCGCGACGATCCTGTTCCTTATCTCCAGCGTTCTCCTGATCTCCAACGCTATCCGGCTCTCGATCTTCGCCCGGCGCAAGGAGATCGAGGTCATGAAGCTCGTCGGTGCCTCGGACGGCTTCGTGCGCACCCCGTTCGTCTTCGAGGGGATGGTGCAGGGTCTGATCGGGGCCGGCCTCGCGGCTCTTACCGTGGTCTGGTTGAACTTCCTGTTTATCGACTGGGCGCGTGACGCGCTGCCCTTCGTCCCGATCTCTGGCGACGCCGTGAACACGATCCTGATCCTCCTCGTCCTCGTAATCGTGGGCGTGGCGATCGGCGTGCTTGGCAGCTTTCTCTCCGTTACCAGGTTCCTCCGCAAGGTGTAGCGTGGGGCGAGCCCTTCAGAGCTAGCACGCCGCTTGCTAGCTCTGAAGGGCTAATAGCTCATGGTAGACTCAGGCCGTGCCTCTCTCTGATACAGGAGCCCTCTGTTGATCTTGCCGGCCGTGCTGGTTCGCCGGGGCAAGTACTCTGTGGCGGACCCGCTCTTCGTCGAGGAGCGGCGGCCCGTGCTGGTCGCGCGCAAGCTGCGCCGCGGGGCGGAGGCTGGGGACATAGTCCTCGTGAACGCCCGCGAGAAGAACCGCTCTCTGCGCGGCGAGGTGACGCGTGTGATCGGGCCGTCTATCGACCCGCGCAACGTCTACGAGGCGCTGTTCGCCTCGGTCGGGACCTCCCGGACGTTCCCCCGCAAGGCGGACGAGGAGGCCGAGAGGGTAGCAAACAGAGACCTAGGGGAGCGCCGCGACCTCCGGCACCTCCCGACCGTGACCATCGACGGCTCGGACGCGAAGGACTTCGACGACGCGATCTCCGTCGAGCCCGCCGGAGCGGGCTACAGGGTGTGGGTGCACATCGCCGACGTGACCCACTACGTCGGGCCGGACGGCTCTCTGGACGGTCAGGCTGCCTACCGGGGTAACTCGGTTTACCTGCCGGGAACGGTCGCCCCGATGCTCCCCGAGCGCCTCTCTAACGACGTGTGCTCGCTCAAGCCACACGTCGAGCGGGCTGCGGTTACGGTCGCGATGGAGATAGCTCCCGACGGCGAGGCGAGGAGCGCCACGCTCTTCAGAAGCCTCGTCGTGAGCGATGCCCGGCTCACCTACGACGGGGTAGACGCTTTCCTGCGCGGCGAGGGAGAGGTGCGCCAGGGGGCCCTGGTCAGGGCGGCCTACGCCCTCTCGCGCACGCTCAAGACGCGGGCGGCCAGACGTGGCAAGCTCGAGCTTGGCGGCCGCGAGCCCGAGTACGAGATAGACGACGACGGGATACCTGTCTCGGCCAGGACGCGACGCTCGACGCCAGCCCGCGAGCTCATAGAGGAGCTCATGGTACTCGCCAACGAAGCCGTCGCCCGGATGCTCAGGCGCAAGGGGCGGGGCGTCTTCCGGGTACACGAGAGACCGGACCTGGAGTCGCTGGAGCTGCTCGCCCAGAGGCTCCAAGCCATCGGGATCCACGAGAGGCCGACGCCGGATGACCTCGGGACTATAGCCCAGAGGGTCAAGTCCGACGCGGTGAACTACCTGATCCTGCGCTCCATCCCGCGCGCCCTCTACTCGCCACTGCCGACAGGCCACTACGGGCTCGCGCTCGAGGACTACACACACTTCACCTCCCCGATCCGGCGCTACGCAGACCTCCTCGTCCACCGCGCCGTCCTCGACGACGAGTTGCCCGAGGACCTCGCTGGCGTCACCACTCACATCTCGGAGCGGGAGTACCGGTCGATGATCTGCGAGCGCACAGCCGACGAGTACACCCTGATGTGGCTGATGAGAGACCGCGTGGGCGACGTCCTGGAAGGCACGGTAGTGAGCACGGCTACGTTCGGCCTCTTTGTGGAGCTGGAGACGGGCGCGACGGGCCTGGTCCACGTGAGCAAGCTCCCCGGCTGGTGGGAGCTGGAGCCGAGCGGCGTCGTCCTCTCCAACGACGCCATCGGCTCTTCGTACAGGGTCGGAGATCGGATCCTCGTAGAG
>DASTQK010000029.1:0-2991 GCA_035761765.1 Rubrobacteraceae bacterium | reverse complement strand
AGGTAGCGGAACAGATAAATGATCGGGTTGCCCTCGGTCCAGCCGAAGTAGCAGTGCGGCGTCCTGCCGGTCGTGTCGCGCAGGTGCAGCAGCAGGGCGGCGATGGCGTTGGGGACTACCGAGCTCACGGCGCGCAGCACCTTGTGACCGCCGATCTCCACGCCCCTTACTTCGAGCACATCCTCGAACTCCGAGGCATCCTCGACCTCCACCTCCAGGAACAGGATCGGCTCCCCGGGCGGGATGTGGTTGTCCTCGCATTGCTCCCTCTCCTTGCGGGAGTATTCCTCGGGGTCGTTGCCCGTGCGGCGCCGGTGGGCGACGATGTGGAGTTCCCCCCGCCGTGCCGCTTCGTCAATGAAGCTCTGGGCCGTCTCGTCGATCTCTATCTTCTCCTGGCGTAGCTCGGTCGAGCGGTATGCCCGCGAGACGAGCGAGACGAGGACTATCGCGCCAACGAAGAAGGCGGCGATCGCGATGCCGTCGGGCCTGTCGTAGACGTTCGCCCCAAGGGCGTAGACGAAGACGGCGGTGACGATCCCGAAGGCGATAGTCCCAGCCTGCGATCCCCTTCGCCACGACGAGAGCGTCACCGCGAAGGAGGCCGAGGTCATCATCGCGAGAACGCCGGTAGCGTAGGCTCCGCCCTGCGCGTCCACGTCCGCCGTGAAGAAGACCGTGACCGCGAGCGAGATGGCGGTGTAGACGAGCACGAGCGGCCTAACCGCCCGGCCCCAGTCGGGCGCCATGCCGTAGCGGGGTAGGTAACGCGGCACGATGTTGAGCAACCCAGCCATCGCCGAGGCTCCCGCGAACCACAGGATAGCAAGCGTGGAGAGGTCGTAGGCGGTACCGAAAACCTCGCCAAGGTGCTGGTGCGCCAGGTAGGCTAGAGCCCGGCCGTTGGCCGAGCCACCAGCCCGGAACTCCTCGGCGGGGATGAGCACGATAGTCACGAAGCTGGTCGTGATGAGGTAGAAGCACATGATCAAGGCCGCCACCGTGAGCATCTTCCTGGTGTTGCGGATGCGCCCCCAGGGCTGCTCGGGGTCGTCCCCCTCCTCGCCACGCACGAGCGGCATCATGCTCACACCGGTCTCGAAGCCCGAGAGCCCCAGGGCCAAGCGGGGAAACACCAACAGCGACACGCCGACCATCACCAGCGGGTTGCCGTAGTTGGCGAACAGCGTCCCGATCCAGTCCGAGAGGTGGCGAGGGTTGGTCGCTATCTCGTAGAGGCTGACGGCCACGACTACCAGGTTGAGCAGCAGGTAGACCGCGACTATGAGCACGGCGATCCCGATCGCCTCCCTGAAGCCCATGAGAAAGACCGCCCCGAGCAACGTCAGGAGCACGAGGGTGATGAGGACCTCTTGTTCGCGGAGGAAGCCCGGCGCCAGAGGGTTCTCGGCGAAGTGGACTGCGGCGTCTGAGGCTGAGAGGGTGATGGTGATGATCCACGAGGTCGCCACGAAGCCGAGCAGGCATAGCACGAACACCTTGCCCTTCCAGAACGAGAGTAGGCGTTCGAGCATCGCGATGGAGCCCTGGCCGTGAGGGCTCTCCCGGGAGACCACGCGGTACATCGGGAGCATCCCGAGGAGCGTGAGGAGCACGATCAGGAGGGTGGCTACGGGCGATAGCGCCCCGGCAGCCAGCGCTGCTATCCCGGGTATGTAGCCGAGGGTAGAAAAGTAGTCCACGCCGGTCAGGCAGACGATCTGCCACCAGGCGTGCTGCTCCTGGCCCTCCTTAGCCTCCGGGCCCTGCACCTCCTCGACGCGCTCGGCGAGGAGCCAGTGCTTGAAGCGGACGGCGAACCCTTCCTCCTCCTGCGTGACCGTCGGTGCGCTCACTACGACTCCTCGGGCGTTCGGTGACGCTGCCTAAGGTCGAGTTCTCCCGAGCGGAACGCCTCCTCTAGGTGCTCCCTGACCGCGTGGACGAGCTCTGGATTGTTGCGGACTTCGTCTATCTCGACCTCCGAGCAGTTGCGTTGTACGTAAGGCTCCCTGAGCACCTCATGGAGGTCGGCATCCTCGTCTATGCGGTGGATGATGTAGCGGAGAACCTTCTCCTCCCGCTCGGCCCTACTCGGTTTACCATCAAAGAAGAACTGCCCCAGCAAAGAGTGTTCCTTGGTCATCTCTATCCCTCGTCTACGCTACCGTCGAGCACGAAGACGTCGAGCCACTCGCCACTCTTGGTGGAGATGTCCGAGTGAACAGAGATGACCTCCGCTCCCGTATGTTTCCGGACTATGCCTTCGAGGACCGAACGCCCTGCCTCGAGGACCTGCTGGCGCATGGCCTTGATAAGCCTGCGCCCCTCGAAGCTCTTGGCGAGATGCCTCTCGGCTGGGGTGAGCACGCCGAAGCTGCGCACCACTACCAGGTCCTCTACTATTCGCGTGCGTATCCGGTCGGGGCCGCGCCCCACGAACTCGTGCTGGAAGGCCATCATCTCGTCGCTGATGGCCGCCTCGACCTTACTCTGTCGGCGTTTCATGAGCGTGTCACCGCACCTCCTCGTCTGGGGGTGCAGCAACGACGAAGGCCGGTGCCGCACCGCACCTCTACACCCATAGAGGGGACGCAGTCACCGACCCAATCCGCTGGCCGCCCCGAGATGTTTCCCGAAGAGACCGCAGAGATGTAGCCCGACTGTGGCTGACCACTCCTAGCCGCCCGATCCAGTCCCGACCACAGAGTCCCGAGACCGAACCACTTAGCTCGGAGTGCCCTCTTTCTTTAGCGCCTACGAGGTTAGCTGTCGGATTCGGGCCGAAAGAGCTATGCCCTACGCTCCCTAGAGCGATTCACCCCGCGGACCTGCAGCGGTCCGATGTGGGTCCCCCGCCCCCCGGTGCCACCCGGGGGTTAGGCGTTACGGCTATGCTGTTGTTACACCCGTTGTATACGCCCGTAAGAGGCGGTTGTCAACCTTGTGCGGCTAGCTATCCTTCACTATCTGGGTGTGCTCCCGGCGTCG
>DASTQK010000028.1:0-2979 GCA_035761765.1 Rubrobacteraceae bacterium | reverse complement strand
CGGAGAATCCGGGCAGGATATCACCCCCCGAGCCGGGTCTGTATCTCGGCACCTCAGGCTGGTCCTACGCCGACTGGGAGGGCACTCTCTACCCCGAAGGTCTTCCTGCTGGCTCCAGGCTCGCCGAGTACGCAAAGCACTACGCGACCGTCGAGATAGACTCGACCTTCTACGGAACGCCGCGCCGCTCGACGGTGGAGAGGTGGCGTGAGATCGTCCCCGAGGGCTTCCACTTCGCTGCGAAGTTCCCACAAGAGATCACCCACGATAAGAACCTGGTCGGCTCAGGCGAGCTGACCCGGACCTTTGTAGACACGATGCGTCTCCTACGCGACCGTCTCGGTCCTCTCCTGGTGCAGCTTCCACCCTCGTTCTCAGTCGAGGGGATGGGGGTACTGGAAGATTTCCTGTCCACCCTTCCGGAGGGCGTCCGTTACGCCGTCGAGGTCCGCCACCGGAGCTGGCTCGGCTCGGACCTTCCGGAGTTGCTGCGCGAGCATGGCGTCGCCCTGACGCTCATCGACTACCCCCGGATGCCGCGTATGGAGGAGGCGACGGCTGGCTTCGTCTACATCCGCTGGCTCGGCGACCGGCGGGAGTTCCCCTCGGGGCACACCCGTCTCAAGAAGGACCGAGACGATGACCTGTTGTGGTGGGCCGAGAGGATCGAGCACTTTCTATCGGAGGGCCGCGAGGTCTTCGCCTACGCGAACAACCACTACCAGAACCACTCCCCCTCGACGCTGGAGCAGTTCCTGGAGATCCTGCGCACAGACCGGTGACGTTGCCCGTACTCTTCAGTACCGGTTCCCTCTATCCTTTCGGGCTCGAGCGGGTCTACTCCTGGGCCGCCGAGTCGGGCTTTGACGGCGTGGAGATCATGATGGACGAGCGCTGGGACACCCACCAGCGCGCCTACCTCGAGCACCTCCAGGAGAGACACGGAGTCAGGATTCTGGCCCTTCACCCACCTCTGCGCCGCGGCGCCTGGAACCTCGGACCCGAGCAGACGCTTGTCCGGACCGCCAGGCTGGCCTACAACATGGACGTCCCGGTCGTGGTCGCGCACCCTCCGCCACCTGGCAGGAGGCTCGAACGGTGGGCCGCCGGCCCGCTGCGCGCGGCGCGCGAGCAGGGCGTCTCGGTAGCTGTCGAGAACATGCCGCGCGCCGAACCCCGCCGCGTACTTGGCATCCGGAGCTGCTACCTGCCAGAGCACCTAGTTGGTCTGGGCGACGTCACCCTCGACACCAGCCACGTCGGGGCGAGCAAGGTGGACCTGATACGCGCCTACTCGACCCTCGCTCCCCAGCTCCGTCACGTCCATCTCTCCGACTCCGACCTGACCGGCAGAGATCAGCACCGCCTCCCTGGCAAGGGTCTCCTGCCCCTTAGACCGTTCCTCTCCGCCCTGGCGAGGAGCGATTATCCCGGCGCCGTCAGCCTGGAGCTCAAGCCCTGGCCCCTCGGCGCTCCTGACCCCGACACCATACTGGAGCGGATGCGCGGGGCGCTGGCGTTCGCCCGCACAGCCCTGGCCGAAGACCCGCGTGCTCGCTGAGTACAGATGGTAAGCTCTCTGTTCCACATTTAGCTAGAGGAGCACTTTTGATGAGAGATGAGCGTTTGGAGAAGCTGGCGCGGGTCCTCGTAGACTACTCCGTCGAGGCGGGCGAGGGAGAGCAGGTCCTGCTCGCCGGCGGGGCTCCCGCCGAGCCCCTCATAAAAGCCGTCTACGCCCGCCTCCTGGACGTGGGAGCTATCCCTATCCCCCAGGTCGCGCTGCCCGGCATACAAGAGCTCTTCTTCGAGCACGCACAGGAGATCCATTACCACAAGACCCCCCCATCCGTCTACGCCGTCTATGATGGCGTAGACGCCGTCATCACTATCATGGCACCGCATAATACACGAGCACTTGCGAACGTGGATCCGAGCAAGCAGCAGGCATTGGGGAGGCGGGACAAGGCGCTACAGGACATGGTGCTAGCGAAGGACCGGTGGGCGTTGACGCTCTTCCCGACGCAGGCGCTTGCGCAGGAGTCCGAGATGGGGCTCGAGGAGTATGAGGAGTTCGTCTTCGGGGCGATGGCGTTAAACGAGGACGACCCGGTCCGCTTCTGGCGGGAGAAGGCCGGGGAGCAGGGCCGGCTTATAGAGCGGTTGGAGAAGGCGAGAGAGGTGCGCATCGTCGGTCAGGAGACCGATCTTACGCTCTCCATCGAGGGACGCAAGTTCTTGAATGGCGACGGCAAGCACAACATGCCGTGCGGTGAGATCTTCACCGGTCCCGTAGAGGACTCGGCAAACGGGGAGATCTACTTCGGCGTCCCGGTGGCTGTTGCGGGGCGCGAGGTCTCGGGGGTACGGTTCCGTTTCGAGAGTGGGCAGGTCGTCGAAGCGAGCGCCGAGAAGGGGGAGGAGTACCTCCGGTCCATGCTCGACGCGGACGAGGGGGCGCGCTATCTCGGGGAGCTGGGCATCGGGACCAACTTCGGCATCCCGCGGGCGACCAAGAACATACTCTTTGACGAGAAGCTGGGGGGGACGGTGCACCTCGCCATAGGACGTTCCTACGAGAAGACAGGCGGCAAGAACGACTCGAGCGTACACTGGGACCTCATCTGCGACCTGCGCGAGGGCGGCGAGCTCTACGCCGACGGAGAGCTCGTACAGAAGGACGGCCGCTTCCCCGACTACGACTTCGCGGCGTAAGGGCAAAGGTGCAGGGAGAGATTATGCTCAGGGTCGCCAACGTAAAGGACGAGGCGGCGCTCGAGAGCGTGCGCGACCTCCTCGACGTGCTCGACGTGCACTACGAGCACATCCGCTCCGAGCCCGACGAAGACACCTTCCCACAGACCGCCTACTTCTACGTGCCCGGCGGAGCCGCCGGCGATGTAGATGCCGCCATCCAGCGGCTCTCCGAGCGGCACGGGTTCGACGCCGAGGTGCTCTGAGGCAGGAAGGCAGGAGCAG
>DASTQK010000027.1:0-12461 GCA_035761765.1 Rubrobacteraceae bacterium | reverse complement strand
CGCCTCGACCACTGCTTCTTTGATAGAGGAGATCACACCTTCCAGACCGGCCTCCTCGAGTGGTTCGATCTCTCCTTCGGGCCCCATCCGCTCCTCTACCGTGAAGCGCAGCTCACGCGGGACGAGAGGGGGCGGTCGGTCGGCGGAGAGGTCGTAGAGCGAAGGGCGGTTCTGGCGGGCTATCTCCAGCACGTCGCGGAAACCCTCCGTCGTCACGAGGGCCGTCCGGGCCCCGCGGCGCTCGAGCAGGGCGTTTGTCGCGACCGTCATCCCGTGGGCGAGGGCGCTAACGGCGCCAGCCTCAACCTCCGAGGTCTCCACGGCGTTCATAACGCCAACCGATTGATCCCGCGGCGTCGAGGGTACCTTCGCCGTCACCACCTCGCCCTCGCTCAGGGCCACGAGGTCCGTGAACGTTCCGCCGACGTCCACGCCGAGGCGCAGCTCACCCATCAGCCGACGATCCCGAAGGCGAGCAGGATCGTGCGTACCCCGAGGAACGCGGCGAACAGGACGATGATCACGCCCAGGATGTTGCCCACGGTGCCGTTCTTGAACTCGCCCAGCAGATCGCTGCGGTTCATCACGAACAGGAGGAACACCGCGATGACGGGGAGCAGGACGCCGTTCGCGGCCTGGGCGAAGACTATGGCCGCAACCGGGTTGGTCCCGAGGACCGCAAGAACGGTCCCCGTGACGAGGACGATGAGCCACACGGCCCGGAACTTCAGGCCGCGCAGGTCCCTCTCCCAGCCCAGAGCCCCCGAGATCGCGTAAGCCGCGGCGAGGGGGGCGGTGATCGCGCTCGTCACCCCCGCGGCCAGGATGCCGGTGGCGAAGAAGTACTTGGCGAACGCTCCCAGCAGTGGCTCGAGCTGCTCGGCCATCTGGCCGGCGTCGGTTATCTCGGTGCCGGTGCCGAAGAAGGCGGCGGCGCCGGTCGCCAGGACGGCTACCGTGATGATGCCGCCGAGGACGATGGAGATCGTGGTGTCCGTCCGGCTCTCGGCGAGCGCCTCGCGTGTGGGCACGGACTCGGGCCACTTCTCCTGCACGGAGCTGGCGTGCAAAAAGAGGTTGTAGGGGACCACGGTGGTGCCGATGAGGGCGACGACCGTGATGAGCGCCCCCTCGGGTATCCTCGGCACGAAAGCTCCGGCCAGGATGTTCCCGATATCGTCAGGACGTATGACGATTACCGCGGTCAGGATGAACACGACGCTCATAACGATCACCAGCACCACCAGCGCCCGCTCGATGACCCTGTAGGCCCCGGAGGCCAGCAGCGCGAAGGCTGCGATCCCCACGACGATGGCCCAAACCTGCGCGGACGGCCCTCCCAGGGTCTCGAGCCCGAGCGCCGCCCCCGTGACGTTCCCCGTCTCGAAGGCGGCGTTACCGAAGCCGATCGCAGCGACAACTAGCACGATGGCCGCCAGCTTGATGGCTGGGTTGTCGAAGGTGGTCCGGAGGGCCTCGCCGAGTCCCTCCCGGCTCACCACGCCGAGCCGCGCGCTCATCTCCTGCAGCACGATCGTGGCGAAGATCGAGAACACCACCGCCCACAGGATCGCGTACCCGGTGCTCGCCCCTGCGACGCTCGCCGTCGTGACCGTCCCCGGCCCGATGAACGCCGCCGTCACCAGCAGCCCCGGCCCCAGATTTCTAAGTCTTCTGATCATCGCCCTCCCCTTCGTCCGTCGACGAACCGCTCTCCCGCTCGTACGTTAGCACCGCGGCGAACCCCGGTAAACGCGCCCTAGCCGCCCGCGGCTCTAGACCTCGAATTCTCCGTCCAGGCGGTCGGTTATGAACATGTGGCCGGGGCTGTGCGTGATCATGAGCGGCGGCCTGGCCTTCATCGCCACGGCCTGGGGCGTGACCCCGCAGCCCCAGAAGAGGGGTATCTGGTCCTCCGCTATCTCGATGGGGTCCCCGAACTCCGGCTCCCGCAGATCCCTTATCCCGAGGGCCTCAGGAGCCCCGACGTGGACCGGCGCGCCGTGCATGGTCGGGTACCGGCTGGAGATCGCGACCGCAAGCGGCACCTCGTCCGCCCTGTAGGGCCGCATGCTTACGACCATGGGGCCGGCGAAGGGCCCGGACGGGACGCAGTCCCTGCCCGTGATGTACATGGGCACGTTCTTGCCCTGGTCCAGGTGCGCCAGGTAGAGCCCCGCCTCGAGCAACGCCCTCTCGAAGGTGAAGCTGCAGCCGAGCAGGAAGGCTACCAGATCCTCGCGCCAGTACGAACGTATGTCCGTGGGCTCGTCCATGATCTCTCCGCCCTCGTAGACCCGGTACCTCGGGACGTCGGTGCGCAGATCAGCCCCAGGGGCCATCGAGAGGGGGACGGGCGAGCCGGCGTCCGTGACCTCGAGCACGGGGCAGGACCTGGGGTTGCGTACGCAGAACTTCAGGAAGTCGAAGGCGTAGCTCTCGGGCAGGACGACGAGGTTGGTCTGCACGTGTCCCCGCGCGATGCCGCCGGTCGGCCCGGCGTACTCGCCGCTGCGTATCAGCGAGCGCGCCTCGGCGAGCGTCAGGTCGCGCATCTCCAGCCCCCGGTTCATCTGCGCACCACCCCCATCAAAGCCGTTAGCTTCGTATCATAGACCGGGCAAAATCTGGACGCCAGAGACTCACTCGACTGATCGCCGACTCGCGGGCTCCAGTGATGAGCCGACGCTCCTCGGCCCGGCGTACTCGTCGCTGCGTATCAGCGAGCAGAGAGATGCAGGCGAACCTTACCGGGCCATAGCCAGGACGTAGAGCGAGATCGACCATGACCCGCTCGTCGAGGCGAGCAGCTGGCCGGCGATCAGGATCACGAAGGTATCCAAATCTCATTTCCCGAAATTCTCGGAGTATCACTACTCGGAAGTTAGGAACATAGTGGAGGCCGGGACTCCCCCTGAATTAGCCCCGGCCCCATGCCTCGTGATCCAGGCTGTTTATGCGCCCTCCGCAAAGTAATCGGAGTGCTTGGCGAGCGCGTAGATGACCATCACACAGAGCGCTACGACCACTACCGCCAAAACAGGCGCAGCCGGGATCACAAACAGCCACCTGATCGCACCCACGATGGCGAAGACGTAGCCAACGATCAGCCCGTAGGTCCCTCCCCTTAGGATGTCTATGCCCGCATACAGCGCGATGAGCGCGATGATCAGGTCCAGGATGCCCCAGAAGACGAAGTTCGCATACACCAGGTTGCCCGCCTCGGTCACCCACCAGCCGGTGCCCGCGAACGCAAGAAGCGCGCTCAAAGCCTCGAGGCCTGCCACCACGAACATCATGATGGCTGCGAAGGTGAGCATGCCGGGTCGTCTGTGCGTCTCAGCCCTGGATCCGACCGGGATCCGTTCTCTGTGCTGAACCGCCATTTTCTCTCTTTTCCTATATCTCTCTCTAGCTTCTCGCTCTAGCTTTGTAGTTGATTGTTATCAGCCTTCACTGGTCCAAACGGCCCTCCTTCCAGCTAGACCCGGGGAGCGTCCCGAGCAGGAAAGGGAACCTATGCCTAGAGGTAATAGAGCTCCACAGACGTCTAGAGAGGAGGCCGACCCTACTGTTGGTCCTCGCGCCTGGGCTTAAACACGCCTGGTACGGTCGCGGGGGGTATCACCCACAACGGGCACCCCGGCCCCCCTAAATCTGGGCGTCTCAGGGAGGGGCGTGTGGCTGCCTTCGTCTCCTCTGCGCGCTCCCCGGTTGTCAACCTTATCAAGGGGATTCCCTCATCGGGTCCCTCTACTATAGAAGCTAACGCCAGGGTGAGGCGCTGCCATGACACATATTGATGTTTCTACTGATCAAGATTGATCAAGAATGAAAAAGGCGGCAGTGCAGCGGCCGTTTCGGGTATCTCTCCCGCCGTCATCAGGCCTTAACCGCCCTCTGGCTGGCCGTCGGTACTTCGTGCTCTAGCGTGGATACCTTGCGATCCCATGGTCTGGCTGCTAGGCGGCGTGCTCGTGGTGATGAGCACCCTCGCCGTGGGGCTCTGAGTGGGCGCACTCGTAGAGCTTGTGCGAGTATACCTCCAGGCCCAACATAGCCTCGACGTACTCGCGTTTCTCTTTGACGCCTTTCCCAGAGGCTTCTCTCTTGAGGTGCATCACGTGCTCGAAGCGCCCTCTGGTCTGCTCCTCGACCGCGGACGTAAGCAGCTTGAGGAGGTCTTCTGACGAACCGTCTTCGATCGCCTTCTCCGCCACGGGGACTACGGGTCCGTGACTCAAGCCCGCCGGCTTGAGACCGGTGAAGGGAGCGCCCTCCCCTGCCCTGTGGATTCTGACCACCGTCTCGAAGAACTGCTTGTCAGCCACCTCCTGAGCTTCCGGGCTCTGCGCCCTAGCCACAAGAACCTTCTCGAAGGTCTCCGTGACCTCCGTCTCACCCTGCTTGGGCACAAAAGGCAGAATGGTGGTCACGTCGCGGGTGTCCAGAGCTTTCATCGCGGCCTTGACTACGGGACCGTCCATCGAATCGCAATGCGGTGGCATGTCCTCTTCTCCTTTTTCTTCCTACCTCTCAGATTACCGTTAGGTAGCCATATCAGCTTGACCAAGATGACTCATTTCCTTGGTCAAGCTTGCTCATCCAGAGCACAACTTATGGCGAAGCGTCCTTGTTTACGGGGTGAGTGGGGACCAGTAAAGTCCTCGTACCTGGATAAAGCCCATATGTTGGGCACAAGGAGGCAAGCGTGACCCACAACGTCGAGCGCAATCTGGTAGTAGTGCTCTTGGAACCTGTACAACTAGCGTCGGTCGTCTCCGGCGAAAGCGCAGCGGTGATCCCGATCGGCGGGGCGCAGGTGGGCGGAGCGCAGGAGCGCTTCAGGCCGGAGGACGGCTGGCGCCTGATCAGCCACACCCTCGCCTTAAGCGATGACGGATCGGCCATCCTCAGCCTGCTTTTCGAGCGGCATACGCTCAACCCTGTCAACTACGCCTCTTAGCCCGATACCCCGTATAACCCTGTCCTCATAGGCCGCCACACTCGAGGAGCAGCTTGCGGGTCGGCGAGTATCGGCATCGCCCTGTGCTCGAGAGACAACTGCTGTCAAGGGGGATGGTATTGTGGCGGAATCCACCCCATCGACCTGGCCTCGGATATTGCCTCTTGACGGATGATCTTTTCTGACCAAGAAGTTGATCAAAAACTGTCAAGACAACCTCTCGTCCCGGGATTAGGCTAGGGATGCAACACAGGAAAGAAGAGGCCAGACGTAGCGCACCTACAGGTGCAGCGCGTCCGACCGCGGGAGAGAGGAGCTCGCTAATGAGACGCACGATCATCTTGTTGTTGGCCGGTGTTCTGATGGTAGCCTTCGCTGCCGGGGCGGCCCTGGCGGTGCTGCGCGTAGGCAACGACAACCCCAACACCCTCTACGGCACCACCGGCGACAACAAGGGTCAGGACACCCTCTTCGGGCTGGGGGCTGGGGACAGGCTCATAGGCAGGAGCGCGGCCGACCAGCTCGCGGGTGGTCCGGGCGACGACCGCCTGGAGGGCAACGACGGCAACGACACCCTCGACGGCGGTACGGGCAGAGACTTGATCCTGACGGGCAGGGGCTTTGATTTCGTCTACGCACAAGACGGCTACAAAGACACCATTAACTGCAACGGGCAGGGCGATTACAGGATCGTATTCGACAGGTTCGACGACCTCGAACGCTGTCCCGGGGCGAACACCGAAGCAAGGAGTGCGATCGCTGATGGTGTGGGAACCGAGATCCAGGCAGGCAGAGTAACGGTGGTACAGAACATCCACAACTGATAATGGCGTTCGCGTGCCTGCCGCACCCCCGCGGCGACGTTCATCCTTCTTGATTTTGCACGTACAGCCCGGCACCGCTGCAAAGCGCTCCAGATCTCGACGCTAACCGATTCAAGGGATTCCCCCTTTCCATTCGCTGTGCCTGACTTCCTCCGTGTGCTGGCCGAGGGTCGGCGGGGGGCGCCGCACCGGCGGACGTTCGCCGTCGAAGAGCATGGGCGAGGCGAGCATCCGGAGCACGCCGGCCCGCGGGTGCTCGATCTCTTGCAGCATGTCCGTGCTCGAGAGGTGCTCGTCGGCGAGCGCCTCGGCGAGCGTGTTGACCGGCCCGCAGGGGACGCCGGCGGCCCGGATCTCGTCGACCCACTCGTCCGCCGTACGTTCGGAGAGCTCTCGCTGCAGGATCTCCACGAGCTCATCCCGGCTCGCCACCCGGTCCGGGTTCGTGGCGAAGCGTTCGTCAGCGGCCAGGTCCTCGCGGCCGATGGCCTCGCACAGCCTCTCGAACTGGGCGTCGTTGCCGACGGCGACGGCTATCTGCTTGTCCGAGGCGTCGAAGGTCTGGTAGGGGACTATCGTCGGGTGGCCGTTGCCCATGCGGCCCCTGTCCTCGCCAGAGACCAGGTACTCCTGACCGCGGTTGGCGAGCCAGCCGAGCGTGCTCTCGAAGAGCGGCACCTCGATGCGCGCGCCTTCTCCCGTAGCGTCGCGCCCGCGCAACGCCGCCAGGATCGCGGTCGCAGCATACAGCCCGCACACGATATCCGCTATGGCGACCCCGACCTTCGTCGGCTCGCCTTCCGGCTCGGGGAATCCGGTTATCCCCATGATGCCGGCTCGAGCCTGGATCAGGAAGTCGTAACCTGGACGCTCCTCGTCCTGCCCCGGCCCGAAGCCGGTGATGGAGCAGTAGATCAGATCGGGTTTGAGTTCTTTGAGAGCCTCGTAACCCAGCCCCAGCTTCTCCAGCGCGCCGCGGCGCAGGTTCTCGATCACGACGTCCGCATCCGCCGCGAGCCCCGCGATCTTCTCCAGACCTTCCGCGCTCTTGAGGTCCACCCCGATCGAGCGCTTGTTCCGGTTTACGGAGAGGAAGTAGGCCGACTCGCCGCCGGCGAAGGGTGGTCCCCATTGGCGGGTGTCGTCGCCGCGCTCGGGGTGCTCGACCTTGATCACGTCCGCCCCCAGGTCCGCAAGCACCATCGTCGCGTACGGCCCGGCCAGTACCCGCGAGAGATCCAGAACCCTCACACCTTCGAGGGGCAGTTTCACGAGGGCGCGTCCGGATGGTCGTCTATGAGGAAGAGCCGCGTCTGTCCGGAGGACAGGTTGCGGCCCCGGTGCGCGCCGGAGCCCAGAGTGGCCGGCGGGAGCAGGAACGCTTCGCCTTCGGAGGCTCGCAGCGGCTCGCGGCCGTCGTCGAACTCGTACTCGATCTCACCCTCCACGACGTAGCCGCGATGGCCCTCCTCGCACCACTCATCGCGCCGCGCGCCCTCGCCGTAACGGACTATCGCCCAGCGAGCCCCCTCCACCTCTGCCTCCCTGGCCTGGATGCCGGGCGCGTCCTCGTTCCACTCCATCTCGCCAAACGGTACGTTCTTCGCTTCGCTCATGCGCGCAGTCTATATAGTCCGCCGCACGAGCGCGCGCCCTGGTGTGAAAGCGATCAACACCCGACCTCGCGTTTGTGTGAGAATGAAACCGCAGCGGATAAGGAGAGGCCCATGACCACAGCGCAGACGAACCGCAGGCCGGACGGGGACGGGCGTCCCAGAGTCCGCCCGCACGACTTCCTGAACGTGGACGCCCACCTCTCCGACGAGGAGAGGGAGGTCAGGGCCGGGATCCGCTCATTCGTCGAGGAGAGGATACAGCCCAACATCCGCGACTGGTTCGAGCGGGCCTACTTCCCGCGCGAGCTCGTGCCGGAGATGGGCTCTTTGGGCGTGCTCGGGATGCACCTGAAAGGCTACGGCTGCGCCGGCAAGAGCGCGGTGGCATACGGCCTCGCGTGCATGGAGCTCGAGGCCGGCGATTCGGGCTTGAGAACCTTCGTCTCCGTGCAGGGCTCCCTCTCCATGTCCGCGATCCACAAGTTCGGCTCCGAGGAGCAAAAAGAACGCTGGCTCCCGCCCATGGCCCGCGGCGAGAAGATCGGCTGCTTCGGCCTCACCGAGCCGGCGGCCGGCTCCGACCCCGCGAGCATGAAGACGTTTGCGCGCAAGGACGGCTCGGACTGGGTCATAAACGGCGAGAAGCGCTGGATCGGGATGGGAACCATCGCCGACGTCGCGGTCGTGTGGGCCAGGACCGACGAGGAGACCAGTCCCGTCCGCGGCTTCCTGGTCCCCACCGACACCCGAGGCTTCTCCGCGCGAGACATAACCGGCAAACTCTCCATGCGCGCCTCGGTGCAGTGCGACCTCTCCTTCGAGGACCTCCGGCTGCCCGCCGACGCGATGCTCCCCGGCGCCGAGGGCCTGAAAGGGCCGTTCGCGTGCCTCAACGAGGCGCGCTACGGCATAGTCTGGGGCTCGATGGGGGCGGCGAGGAGTTGCTTCGAGTGCGCCCTCGAGTACGCCAGAGACCGCGAGCAGTTCGGCAAGCCGGTGGCCGCCTTCCAGCTCACCCAGCAGAAGCTCGTGGACATGATGCTCGAGATAGAGAAGGGCACTCTCCTCGCCCTCCACCTCGGGCGCATGAAAGACGATGGGACCTTGAGACCCGAGCAGATCTCCTTCGGCAAGCTCAACAACGTCCGCGAGGCCATTGAGATAGCCCGCGAGGCACGCACCATCCTCGGCGGCAACGGCGTGACGCTCGACTACCCTGCCATGCGCCACGCGAACAACCTCGAGAGCGTGAGGACCTACGAGGGTACGGATGAGGTGCACACCCTGATCCTCGGCAACGCCATAACGGGTATCCCCGCCTTCCGCTAGCGCGAGCTGCACGGGTCCCCGCGCGGCCCGCGCTATCTGCATTCGGCATAGGGACAAGAAGCTCATAGCTGGCCGCTTTAATATGTGCCGGTGAGCAGCGAGCCACGCACCGACCCGGGTCACGAGGCATTGGCCCCGGACCGCTTCGAGCGCACGCCTTCGACCTGGCTGGCCTACCTCCTGGTCGGGTACTTCATGTACGTGCAGGCCTCGCTCGGCCCGATCCTGCCGTTCCTGCGCGAGGACCTCTCTCTCGGCTACGGCGCGGCGGGGCTACACTTTGGCGCCTTCGCGCTGGGCGTGCTGTTCACGGGATTGCTCGGCGACCGCCCGGCGCGGCTCCTGGGGAGACGCGCGACGCTGTGGGGCGGCGCCGCGGGGATGGCGGCCGGGGCGGGGGCACTGGCCGCCGCGAACAGCGCCGCGGCGAGCCTCTCGGCCACCTTGATCACGGGCTTCTGCGCGAGCCTTCTCCTTATGAGCGCCCAGGCGGCCCTCTCCGACCTGCACGGGGAGTGGCGGGCCGCGGCGATCTCCGAAGCGAACGTGGTGGCCGGGGCCGCTGCGATACTGGCCCCGCTGCTGGTCGGGGCCTTCTCGCGCACCGAGTTCCCAGGCTGGCGCGGCGCGCTGCTCTTCGCCACGCTCCTCCTGGCGGCGATCTCCGTCTTCCTGGGACGAGCGCCGGTCCCGAGCGCGAAGCTCGCGTCCTCCCCTCGGGAGGGCGATGGGGGAGGGGGCGACCGCGTCCTCCCGGCCATCTTCTGGGGGTGGTGCGCCGTGCTGTTCTTGTGCACGGCGGTCGAGTGGAGCGTGGCCTACTGGGGGACCTCGTTCCTCGAGGGTGAGGTGGGCCTGAAAGCCGCCGACGCCGCACCGCTCTTGGCGGCCTACTTCGTAGCTCTCCTCCTGGGACGTATCCTCGGTAGCCGCCTGGCCCGCAGGGTGCGCCCCGGAAGACTGCTCGTGGCGGCGATCGCCCTCTCGGCTGCGGGCTTTCTCCCGTTCTGGCTCGCGCCTGCGGTCTTGCCCCCCTCCGGCGCGGCGGCGGTCGCGAGCGTGGCAGGCCTCTTTGTCGCGGGTCTGGGGATAGGCAACCTCTACCCTCTGGGCGTCTCTCTCGCGACCGGCGCAGCGTCCCGGGTGGTGGACCTCGCCACCTCCCGCATCGCGCTCACCGTCGGCTGCGCGACCCTCCTTATACCCCCGACCCTCGGCATCTCCGCCGACCACCTCGGTATAGGCAACGCCTACGCCATCGTAGCCACGCTCCTCCTCGCAGCCCTCATGCTGACCGTGACGGTCGACCGCTCCGCCCAGAGACGCGAAAAGGGCGGGGACTAGATCCCCGCCCAAAGAAGCTGAATGCCGGGAACTCTAGATGACCGAGCTCGGCGGGCCACCAGCGACGTAGATCGTCTCGCCGCTTATGTAGGAGGCCTCGTCGGAGACGAGGAAGGCGACTACGTTGGCGATGTCCTCGACCCGCCCGAAGCGCTTGAGCGGGATATTCTTGGCGAACCGCTCCTTCATGTCCTCCATGCTCATGCCCGCGCGCTCCGCGGCCTCCTTGGTCATCTCCGTCTCGATCCAACCCGGCGCGACCGCGTTGACGTTGATGTTGAACCGCCCGAGCTCGAGCGCCAGCGTCCTCGCCAGCGCCTGCAAACCCGCCTTGGCAGACGAGTAGTTGGCCTGGCCGCGGTTCCCCAGAGCCACGATGGAGCTCGTCATCACGATCTTGCCGTACTCCTGCTCCACCATGTACTTCTGCGCCGCCTTGGAACACAAAAAGCTGCCCTTTAGATGAACGTCCAGCACCGTGTCCCAGTCGTCCTCGCTCATCTTGAAGGTGAGGTTGTCCCGCAAGACCCCGGCGTTGTTTATGAGGATGTCGATCCGCCCGAACCGGTTGGCGATCTCTTCGAATGCAGCCTCGACCTGCTGCGCACTCGATACGTCGCACGCGACCGCTAGCGCCTCCGCTCCTGCCGCCTCTACCGCCTCTACCGTCTCCTCAGCAGCCTCCGCAGAGAGGTCCACCACCGCGACGTTCGCCCCCTCCTGAGCTAGCCGGATCGCCTCCGCAGCCCCAATGCCCCGCGCCGCGCCCGTCACCACCGCCACCCGTCCGCTGAGTCTCACAAAGCCACCTTCCCTAGCCGCCAATCATTGCAGCTCCACGTCGCATGAGTGGTGGAGTTTGTTACATGCGCGTAAATTGTATACGAGTCGAATTTATGTGTCCAGCGTAGATATAACCATACTGACCATAGGTGTAACACGCAGAGCTAGAACGGTCTCACTTTTGCAATTGTATACGGTTACGAGGTGCTGTGTTCGACTGCCAGGGCTGCGGCCCCCGGCTTGTAACGGCGGGGGTCGCGGGCTCTCGCTGGCAGGCTCAGGTTTGGCTCAGGTTCTTATATAGACCCCGCCGTTTATATCGAGGGACTGGCCTGTTATGTAGTCGCCGTCCTCGACGAGGTAGCGAACGGCGCGGGCTATCTCCTCGGGCTTGCCGAAGCGTCCCAGGGGGACGGTCTTCAGGAGCTTGCCCTTCGCCTCCTCGGGGATCGCGGCGACCATGTCCGTCTCGATAAAGCCGGGGCAGATGGCGTTTACGGTGATACCGTAGCGGGCGAGCTCCTGGGCCGCGGTCTTGGTGAAGCCCAGGAGGCCGGCCTTGGCCGCAGAGTAGTTGGCCTGACCGATGTTACCCGCCTCGCCCACGAAGGAGCTCATGTTGATGATCTTGCCGCCACCCTGCTCCATCATGTGCGGCAGAGCCGCGTGCACGGTGTAGAAGGCGCTGTTGAGGTCGACCTGGATGACCGTGTTCCAGTCCTCGACCGAGAGCTTCCTCAAGGTGCGGTCTATGTTTATGCCGGCGTTGTTGACCAGCACGTCTATCCTGTTGAACTCCTCTATCGTCTTGTCTATGAGGCTCTGGGCCTGCTCGGGGTCCGAGACGTCGGCCTGGAGCGCTATCGCCTTCGACCCGCTCTCCTCGATCCTGCCAACCAATTCTTCAGCGGGCTCCTGGCTCCGCGAGTAATTGACAACGACGTGCGCCCCGCCACGACCCATCTCCTCCGCTATAGCAGCCCCCAAGCCCCGGCTCGCCCCCGTGACGACCACCACCGCTTCCTGTAAAGTGCCCACCAGCACGCCTCCCTTTCCGTGAACCTCCTGTCGCCCAAGTTTATTGACACCGAAATTCCGTCGCAAACTATGTACGCCCCGCATATAAGGGGGAACCACTCCTCCTCGAGCCAGCACGCCAGCACCCTTGCCCCCGGCTCACCCTGAGGCCCGACGCGCAAAGCGTTACAATTGGGGAAAATATTCTCACCGCACTCTTGACGTTGCAGTACATATATGTAAAATGCACATAGAGATGGAAGAGAGAGTCATGGACAACGAGGAACGCAGGACTGAGGCGAAGGCCCGGGAGGCCGAGTTTCGTGGGGTAGAGGCGCGGCCCAGGAACTGGCTGGTGCCGGTGATCCTGCTCTCACTCAGGGAGTGGAACTCGTACGGGTACGAGCTCATGGAGCGGGCGGCGGCTTTCGGGTTCGAGGCGATGAACCCTGGGACGTTATACCGGACGCTCAGGCAGATGGAGAAAGAGGGCATCGTCGAGTCTTCCTGGGAGACTTCGAGGGGAGGACCGGCGCGCCGGATGTACACCATCACCGACGCGGGCAGGGCGTACCTGGATTT
>DASTQK010000026.1:0-12777 GCA_035761765.1 Rubrobacteraceae bacterium | reverse complement strand
GAAAAAGACCGGGGAGGTCCACACCTTCGAGCAGCCTACGGGCAAGGCGCTCGTCAGGTGGCTCGTCGGCCACGCGCAGGGGGTGGGACTGGATCTCCCTGAGGAGGTCGCTCAGGGCTTGATATCACGCTGCTCCGGAGACAAGCAGCGCCTCGCGAACGAGACCGAGAAGCTGGCGCTCTACGTCGCCGACAGGCCAGCCACGGGAAACGATGTTGATGTCCTGTGCTCTCCAGACCTGCAATCCAACATCTTCACCTTCGTGGACTCCCTGGCTGCCGGAGATCGGGGGCGCGCGCTCATGCTCCTGGAGGACTTGATCTCAACCGGCGAGCCGCCGCTGCGGGTGACGTATATGGTACGCCGCCAGTTTCGCCTCGTCGCACGCGCCAGTGCCCTCTTCGCCCGTGGTGCCTCGCGGGGGGAAGTGGCGAGAGAGCTGAAGGTCCCGCCGTTCGTCGCCCGCAAGCTGGAGGAGCAGGCGCGCGGCTTGAGCGACGAAGACCTGGAGCGCGCTCTCGCCCTGGTGCTAGACCTGGAGCGCGGTTTGAAGGGAGGGAGCGACCTCGGCGACGAGGTGCAGGTCGAGCTCGCGGTCTTGAAGCTCTCCGGCTAGCGCGCAGGAGCGGCTGAAGCCGCTACTCGCTGGAGGTCAGCGCCTTGTCGAGCCGGCTCACCTTGCGGGCCGCCTTGTTGGGGTGGATGACGCCCTTCGTGGCGGCCTTGTCGTAGGTCCTCTGCGACTCGTCCCTGAGCTGGCGGGCCCTCTCCCCGTCGCCGGCCTCGAGCGCCTTGTAGAACCCCTTGGAGAGGTTCTTCAGTCGGGTCTCGAGGCCGCGGTTCAGCTCGAACCGCTTCAGGCTCTGTTTGTCGCGCTTGGATGGTGCGGGCACGCTCATGCTCCTCATGCTTTGATACTTCTCTGACCCGGAGAATGTAACACAGTTAGAGCAAATGGTAAACTCTGCGGGTGGAATACATCGAGCGTACGCGCAATTTCTGCATAATCGCGCATATAGATCACGGCAAGAGCACCCTCGCCGACCGGCTTCTCGACTTCACGGACGCCGTACCCGAGCGTGAGCGGGTAGCCCAGATCCTGGACACCATGGACCTCGAGCGAGAGCGTGGGATCACGATAAAGGCCCAGGCGGTGCGCCTGCTCTACAGCAGACGCGACGGCGAGTGGACGCTCAACCTCATAGACACTCCTGGCCACGTGGACTTCGCCTACGAGGTCTCGCGAGCCATAGCTGCCTGCGAGGGGGCACTCTTGATCGTGGACGCCAGCCAGGGCATCCAGGCGCAGACGCTCGCGAACCTGTACCTGGCGATGGAGCACGACCTGGAGATCATCCCGGTCATCAACAAGATAGACCTCCCCGTAGCGGACGTGCCGGCCGTTACCGAGGAGATCGTCGAGCTTCTGGGGGTGGACGAGGAGGAGCTACTGAAGATCTCCGCCAAGACCGGCGAGGGCGTGGAGGGGGTGCTCGACGCCATCGTGGACCGCGTCCCGCCACCGACCACGACGCAGGAGGAGACGCGAGCCCTGATCTTCGACTCCCACTACGACCCCTACCGCGGGGTCGTCTCCCTGACGCGCCTCGTTGACGGAACCTTGAAGAAAGGCGATAGAGTGCGCGCGATGGGCAGCGAGGAGCAGTTCGAGCTCCTCGAGGTCGGCTGCTACTCGCCAAAGCCTACGGCGTTACCCACCCTCGCCGCCGGTGAGGTGGGGTACGTGATCGCCGGCCTCAAGGACATAGAGGCCCTGCGCGTCGGCGACACTTTGACGAGGGTGGAGAACCCCGCATCCGAGCCTCTGCCGGGCTACGCGCAGGCGCTGCCCACGGTCTTCTCGGGCCTCTATCCGTCAGAGGGCGACGACTTCGAGCGCTTGCGTGATGCCCTCTCCAAGTTGCAGCTCAACGACGCCTCGCTTTTCTTTGAGCCTGAGAACTCGCGCATGGGCTTCGGCTTCCGCTGCGGTTTTCTGGGGCTGCTGCACATGGAGATCGTGCAGGAGAGGCTCGAGCGCGAGTTCGACCTGGACCTCATAGCCTCCTCGCCCAGCGTGAAGTACGAGGTCGTGGTGGACGGCGAGATGCTGGAGATCACCAACCCCAGCGACCTGCCCGAATCGTTCGAGGAGATCCGGGAGCCCGTGGTGCGGGCGACGATCATAGCCCCCAAGGAGTATGTGGGCGCCGTGATGAGCCTTTGCCACGAGAAGCGCGGCACCTCCGTCGGGATGGAGTACATCTCCACCCGCCGCGTGCAGCTCACCTACGACTTGCCGCTCGCGGAGGTCATAACGGATTTCTTCGATGCCCTGAAGAGCCGCACCAGGGGCTACGCCTCCTACGACTACGAGCCCGTAGCCTACGAGGCTGCTGACCTGGTCAAGGTCGAGGTTCTGGTCTCTGGGGAGCCGGTGGATGCGCTCTCGGTCATCGTGCACCGCGACAAGGCGTACCCGCGCGGGCGGGCGCTCGTAGAGAAGCTCAAGGAGCTTATCCCGCGCCAGCAGTTCGAGGTGCCTTTGCAGGCCGCGATGGGGCGCAGGATCATTGCGCGCGAGACCGTGCGCGCCTACCGCAAGGACGTGACTGCCAAGTGCTACGGCGGCGACATCACCAGAAAGCGGAAGCTGCTCGAGAAGCAGAAGGAGGGTAAGCGCCGGATGAAGCAGGTGGGGAGCGTGGAGATCCCGCAGGAAGCCTTTCTCGCCGCTCTGCGTATATAGCACGGTCCGCGAGGGAGCAGAGGGTGAGAAAACCTCTCGACCTCGCCCTTGGCGAGGCGCCGATTCTAGCGAGTCGCTGGAGCGTCCGCGCCTGACTCCCGGGTGGGACGAACCAGCGCCCGTGTTAGAATTTCTCACGTTATGAGGCATCCAGATATCTCCGACAGGCAGCGCGAGATACTCCTCAAGACGCTGGAGCTCTATATCTCGACCGGAGCTCCGGTAGGCAGTCACGCCCTCACCGAGGCTGTGGACGCGAGCAGCTCCACGATCCGGGCCGACCTCGCCGACCTGGAGTCGAGGGGCCTGCTCACCCATCCTCACACCTCCGCCGGCCGCGTCCCTACCGACGCAGGCTACCGCTACTACGTGGACGCCCTGATGACTGGGGATGCCCGGGAGGAGACTCGTTTCGAGGCGCCGGAGGGGTACGGCAACCTGGACGAGCTGCTGCGCGGCGTCTCGCAGGGGATGAGCGAGGTCACGCGCCTCCTGGCCGTCGTAGCCGGCCCGAGCGCGCTCGGTGACTCGCTCTCGCGGGTTGACTACCTGCCGCTGGCCGACGGGGTGCTATTGCTTGTCGTCACGATGGAGAGCGGGGCGTCCTCGAGCACCACGGTCTCGCTCCCATCATACGTCGAGGGAGAGGAGCTGCGCGAGATTTTCTCCTCCCTTAACTCCTGGCTCGGCGGACGGCCGCTCGGCGGTGACCTGGAGCTCGCCACCGCGGCCCGCAAGGCGCTCTCGGATCACGACCCGCTCGTTGTGGGAGCCGTTCTCGAGGCTATCGAGGTGCTGGGGCAGGCCACCGACCGCGGCGTGTTCGTGCGCGGAGCCTCGGCCCTGCTCGCGCGCCTCGACGACCTCGACCCTGGCAGCCTCGCTGCGGTCGTGGAGATCTTCGAGCGCAGGCGCTGGCTCCTGAGGCTCATGAGCGACGCCCTGAGGCGCTCTGCGCTCGCCGACTCCGGCGTCGTCGTCTCGATCGGGGCGGAGAACGCCCTCTACAACCTGGTGGGAACGAGCCTCGTCGCTGCGGCATACAGCCACCACGAGAGACCCTACGGCGTCGTCAGCCTGATAGGACCCAGGCGTATGGACTACGACGCCGCCATCTCGACGGTGCGCTCTGCTGCGGACGCCCTGACCCACCGCCTGAGCGCCGGAATCTAGACGTGGCTACCAGGCGCGACTACTACGAGATACTGGGCTTGTCGCAGGGGGCGTCGGAGGCGGAGATCAAGAAGGCCTACCGCCGTCTAGCCCGTGACCACCACCCCGACGTCAACCACCACGACCCCGGCGCCGAGGAGCGCTTCAAGGAGCTCACGGAGGCCTACGAGGTCCTCTCCAACCCGGAGTCCCGCCGCGCATACGACACCTACGGCCACCAGGTGCCCCGCGGTGCAGCTGGCGGAGACCCGTTCGGCGGCTTCCAGGATATCTTCGAGGCTTTCTTCGGCGACCGCGGCTTCGGTGGTTCCTTCTTCGGCCCAACGTCCTCGAGGGGACCGAGTCGCGGCGCTGACATCGAGGTCGAGGTCGAGGTCAACCTGCGCGAGGCGGCGTTCGGGGTAGACCGTCAGGTAAAGGTGCAGGCTATAAAGAACTGTCCGGTCTGCGACGGCGTCGGCGGCACGGAGTCCCACACCTGCCGTACCTGCGGGGGCGCCGGTGCCGTCCGGACGGTAAGGGAGAGCTTCCTCGGCCAGATGGTGAGCACGCAGACGTGCTCGACGTGCGGCGGCCGTGGCAACTTCGTCGAAGTTGCTTGTGAGAACTGCCGGGGGAGCGGCAGGGTCTCGGAGGTCGAGGAGCGGAGGCTACGCGTTCCGCCCGGCATCGAGGCCGGCATGCGGCTCCGGGTGCCGGGTGCGGGACACGCCGGGGAGCCGGGGGCTCCGCCCGGGGACCTGTACGTGACCGTGCGGGTCCAGGAAGACCCCGAGCTCATGCGCGACGGGGAGGACCTCGTGCACCGGATGAGGGTCAGCTTCGTCGAAGCGGCGCTCGGGACGGAGGCCGAGGTGCCGACGCTCGAAGGGATGGCTCCGGTCAGGATAGAGCCGGGGACCCAGCCGGGGACGACGCTCAGGCTCAGAGGAGAGGGGATGCCGCGTATAAGGGGCCGGGGAAGGGGGGATCTCAAGGTGGTGGTGGACGTCATGGTGCCCACGCGGCTCACAGGCGAGCAGCGCGAGCTACTCGAGCGCTTCGAGGCCGTGAGCGGGGAGGAGACCTACAACGGCAGCGGGAACTCCTTCTTCGACCGCCTCAGGGGAGTCTTCAGGTAGGGGGATATCACGCGCACGCCGATAACGCGCATCTTCGTAGACCTCACGCTGGAGCCAGGTGACGCGGTGAGGTTGCCGGAGGGCGAGGCCCGCCACGTGCTGAAGGTCCTGCGTGGCCGCGACGGTGACACCCTCGAGGTCGTCGATGCCGACGGGCGCCTGTTCCGTGCCGAGCTGGGCGCGGGGGACGAGGCGAAGGTTCTGGAGTTACTCGACGGAAATGAGGAGGTCGGGCTCTACCTGTACCAGGCCGTGCCCAAAGGCGGGCGCATGGATCTCGTCGTCGAGAAGGCCACCGAGGTCGGGGCGACAAGGATAGTGCCGCTGCTGACCGGGCGCACTCTCGTGAGGCCGGGCGACGCGAAGGTCGGGCGCTGGCAGCGGGTAGCCGAGGCTGCAGCGCGCCAGTCCCTGCGTATGGTCGTGCCGGAGGTTACGCAACCCATGAGCTTCCCCGAGGCTGTGCGAGAGGCGGGGGGAGAGGGCGTATTGTTGCATAACGAGCCGGGTCTCGCGCCGTTGGAGGCCGTCGTCAGTGCTCCGGCGAGCCTCTTCGTGGGTCCCGAAGGCGGGTGGAGCGAAGAGGAGTTACAGACGGCCGAGGAGGCTGGTCTCGTCCTCGCGCAGCTCGGACCGTACCGGTTGCGCAGCGAGACTGCGGGGGTGGTTGCGGCGGCCAGGGCGCGTGCGGCGTTGGAGATATCTCTGAGACAATCGTAGCGAGGAGTTGAACGTGGACGAGAGAGACTGCATATTTTGTAAGATAGCTCGGGGGGAGCTCGACGCCGAGGTGGTCCATGACGAGGACGAGGTGCTGGTCTTCAAAGACATCAACGGGCGGGCGCCGGTGCACGTGCTCGTCGTCCCCCGCCAGCACGTCGCCTCGCTGGAAGAGGTCACGAGTCTGCCGGAGCGCGTGGCGCGCCGCCTCTTCGAGGTCTCCAGCGAGGTGGCACAGAAGCTCGGCGTGGGGGAGAGCGGCTACGCTGTCCGGATCAACAACGGCCCCGACGCGGGCCAGGAGATCTTCCACCTCCACCTCCACGTCCTCGGCGGTGAGAGTATAGGGATGCCGTGAGTATCGGCGATCAGATACAGCAGGACATGAGGAGCGCCATGAAGGAGCGAGACAAGGCCAGGGTTGGCGCTCTCAGGATGCTCGGCGCGGCCCTCAAGAACGGTGAGATCGAGGCCGGCAGGCCGCTCACGGAGGACGAGGAGCGAGTAATCTTGCGGCGCCAGCTCAAGCAGCGCGAGGAGTCTGCCGAGGCGTTTGGCAGGGCCGGGCGAGAGGAGCAGGCCGCCTCGGAAGCGGCAGAGGCCGAGATCGTGCGCGGCTACCTTCCCCGGCCACTCTTGGCAGACGAGCTTCAGAATCTAGTCGATGTCGCCATACAAGAGACCGGCGCGACCGGGATGAAGGACATGGGGGCCGTAATGGGGCGCGCCATGTCCCTCGCCGCGGGACGCGCGCAGGGCGGCGAGCTCGCTCCTCTGGTGCGGGAGCGGCTGCAATGAGTACAGCGGTCAGCTTGCAGCCAAGAACTTTACGGCGACCGCCCAGGAAATAAGCCAAAAAGGAGGATAAGACGGACACCACAACGAGCACCAGCGTAGAGGCCAAGCTGGTCATACCGCCGGGCCGGATGCTCGAGGTCTTCGGCGAGCGCGACTCGGTCCTGCGGCGCGTCGAGGAGCTGGTCGAGTGCGAGGTCATCGTGCGGGGAAACGAGATCGTGCTGCGTGGGACCGAGGCGGCGGTGGAGAGGGCCGAGGCAGTCTTCGACGGCCTCATCGGGCTCGCGGAGGACGGGAACCACCCGACGCCGGAGACCGCGGAGCGCCTGTACAAGATGGCCGACCGCGGGGGAGGGCGCGAGGTGCTCGGGGACGTCATCCTCACGTACCGCGGGCGGCGCGTGGCGCCCAAGACCCGCAACCAGAAAGCTTACACCGACGCCATCCGCGAGAACCAGATCGTCTTCGGCATCGGGCCTGCGGGGACCGGCAAGACCTATCTCGCGGTGGCGCTCGCCGTCGAAGCGCTCAACAGGGGCGAGGTAGCCAGGATCATCCTCACCAGGCCGGCCGTGGAGGCTGGAGAGTCGCTCGGGTTCCTTCCGGGGGACGTGATGGCCAAGGTGGACCCGTACTTCCGGCCGCTGTATGACGCCCTCTACGAGATGGTTGACCCTGCGAAGTTCCAGGCGCACCTGGAGAGGGGTATAATCGAGATAGCACCACTTGCTTTCATGAGAGGCAGGACCTTGAACGACGCGTTCATCATCCTGGATGAGGCGCAGAATACGACCCCCCAGCAAATGAAGATGTTCCTGACACGCCTGGGTTTTGGCTCGAAGATGGTGATCACCGGCGACGTCACGCAGATTGACCTGCCGAAGGCCCACGCGAGCGGCCTGCTGGATGCTCGACGGACGCTCACCAGCGTCGAGGGTGTCTCCTTCGTCGGCCTTCAGCGCGACGACATAGTCCGCAGCGACCTTGTCATGCGGATAGTTGACGCCTACGAAGGCGTCGGGCAAGAGGGCTAGGACCGGTCGTGAAGCTGGGGAAACAGGAGCCCAAGACCCCGCTGGGGCGGAGGGTGGACGAGCTCCACAGGCCTCCGACGCGCTTCGAGCGCTTCCGCGAATGGATCGAGGGTCTCCCGAAGATCCGGCTCTTCGTCTTCCTCATCGCGTTCACCTGGCTCGCGCTGACCGCCCTCATCGGTCTCGGTCCTCGCCCGCCGGTCGAGCGGATAATCGCGCAGGGCATCCTGGAACGCGGGGACCTGGCGCAGCTCGAGTCGGGCAGCTTCGTACAGAACCCCCATGTCTGGAAGTCTCTGCTCGGGGTCGGCCTCATAGTGGCTACCGAGATGGGGATCGCCTGGTACTTCCTCGAGCGCTTCGGTCGCCGCGTCCTGAAGACTAACAGTGCGATCAGGCTCGTCCTCGCCGCCTCTCTGATGATCCTGTTCACCGCGCTCGCACGGCTCTTCATCGAGCTGAACTTCAACCCGTACCTGACGCCGCTGGCGGGACTGTCGATCATCGGCACGATGCTCCTCGGGCCGCGCATCATGTTCCTTGTGGTCGTGATCACGTCTATCAACGTCGGGATCATGAGCGGGAACGACTTCCTGCTGACGGCTGCGCTCCTGCTCGGTGCGGGGTTCGCGATCTACACGGTCGTGCGGGTCCGCTCCCGCCAGCAGCTCCTGAAGGCCGGCCTTTTCATAGCCGGCGTGACGGCCGTGGTGACGTTCGCGGTGGGCTTGATCGGCGGCGCGGGTCCCTCGGACGCGCTATGGCAGGGCGTGCTTGGCCTCGCCAACGGTCTTCTCTCGCTGATGCTTGCGCTGGTGCTGCTGCCACTGCTGGAGGACGCCTTCAACATCCTGACGCCGATGAAGCTCCTCGAGCTCTCCAACACCGGTAACACACTGCTCCACAAGCTGCTTCAGAAGGCGCCAGGCACCTTCACCCACTCCATGCAGGTCGGCAGTCTTGCCGACTCCGCCGCCGAGCGGGTCGGGGCCGACCCGCTGCTCGCCCGGGTCGGAGCCTACTACCATGACATCGGCAAGATGGAGCACCCAGCCTACTTTATCGAGAACCAGATCGGCCAGCTAAACCCGCACGCCACACTCTCGCCCGCCCTCTCAGCCAAGGTCATCAAGCGCCACGTCAAGGACGGGCTCGAGATCGGACGCGCCTGGGGCCTGCCGCAGGAGATTCTGGACCTGATCGCTCAGCACCACGGCTCGACGCGCATCGAGTACTTCTACCGCAAGGCCTTAGAAGAAGCCCTTGACGACTCGGAGGTGAACGAGGCGGACTTTCGCTACTCGAGCGGCCTGCCGAAGTCGAAGGAGGCCGGCATACTGATGCTCGCCGACTCGGTGGAGGCGACGGTGAAGGCCCTGCCGAAGCCCACCCCGAAGCGCATAGAGGACGTGGTGGCCGACACCATTAGAAGGAAGCTCGAGGATGGCCAGTTCGACGAGTGCGAGCTCACCATGCACGACATCCACGAGGCGGGCGAGGCGATCCGAGAGGCCCTGATAGGCTTTCTCGGCCCCCGTATCGAATACCCGGAGACCCCCGCAACGAGGAAGGCTGCTGGCAAGACGGCCGGGGACTCGACCTGACACCCTTCAGCGTCGCAGTCCTCGACGAAGCCGGTTACGAGGGGATGGACTCCAGTCTGGCGACACAACTCATCTCGGCGGTCTTCTCCTACCGCGGCTTCGACCCAGAGCGCCTGGGTGAGGTCTCTGTGGCCCTAGTCGACCCCGGGACCATCCGCGAGCTGAACCTGAAGTTCAGGAACAAGGATGAGCCAACCGATGTCCTCAGCTTCGAGGTAGACGGGCCCTTTGGGGAGATGGTGGGGGAGGTCGTGGTCTGCCCGGAGTGCGCCGAAATGGGGGTAGAGGAGCTGGTGGTACACGGTGCTCTGCACCTTTCGGGGATGGACCACGGCGAGGATTTCGACGAGAGCGAGATGGCCCGAGCCCAGGAGGCGATCATGGAAGAGGTCCGTGGCGGACAAGGGTAAGCAGCCTATCAAGGGCCAGCAGGGTGTGGCGCGCAGCTTCGACCACGCCTACCGGGGCCTCATCTACGCCGTCCGTACCCAGCGCAACATGCGCTTCCACGTCGTTGCGGCAACGCTGGTCCTCGTAGGGAGCGTGTTCCTGGGGGTGAGCAAGGCCGAGCTCGCGGTGCTGGTGCTCGTGATCATGTTCGTCTTCGTCACGGAGATGATCAACACGGCTCTCGAGTTTGCGGTAGATCTCGTGACCAAGGAGTACCATCCTCTGGCGAAGCTCTCGAAGGACGTCTCGGCCGGTGCCGTTCTTGTCTCCAGCGTCGGGGCGGTGCTGGTGGGGTATTTGATCCTGGCCGATAACCTGGGGCCGCTCTCGCTCGAGACGCTGGAGACCATACGCCGCCAGCCGGCCCACCTCACGCTAGTCGCGCTGGGGGTTATCGTCTTGCTAGTGCTGCTCGGGAAGGCGCTCACGCGGTCTCCCAGTTCGTTTGCCGGAGGGATGCCCTCGGGGCACGCTGCGGTAGCCTTCGGTGGCTGGGTCGCAGCCAGCTTCGTGGCGGCAGACGGGCGCTACAGCGGGCTCGTCTCCGCCATCACGCTGCTCATGGCCCTGCTCGTCTGCCAGAGCAGGGTCGAGAGCGGTACGCATACCATCTACCAGGTCGCAATGGGGGCCGTCATAGGGATACTGGTAACCGTCGCCGCCTTCCAGCTACTTTGAAAGGAGATTCAGCTTGGACGTAGAGACCTTGATGGGCGCGGCTCGCGACGCCTCCACGAGAGCCTATGCGCCATACAGCGGCTTCCGGGTAGGCGCGGCGATCCTCACAGAGCACGGCGCCATCCACACCGGCTGCAACGTCGAGAACGCCTCCTACGGGCTCGCCATCTGCGCCGAGCGTAATGCCGCAGCCGCGATGGCCCTCGCGAGCCCGGATGACCGTGATATCCGGCTCGTCGCCGTCTACAGTCCCGAGGCCTCGCCCTGCTTCCCGTGCGGGGCCTGCCGCCAGGTCCTGCGGGAGTTCGGCTGCAAGGAGGTCGTAGTCGAAGACGCTTCGGGGCTTTGGCGCTACCCGTTCGAGGAGATTTTGCCCCACGCCTTCGGTCCAGAGGACCTGTGAGCAAGAAGATGTCGAACGTCTCCGAGCAGGACTTCCGCAGCGGCTTCGTCGCGGTCGTCGGACGGCCCAACGTAGGGAAATCCACGCTCGTCAACCGGCTGGTCGGGCAGAAGGTCTCGATCACCTCCCCAAGGCCACAGACCACCCGTGGCCCGATACGCGGCGTCCGTAACGGCCCCGGTTACCAGGCCATCTTCGTGGACACTCCCGGCTCCCAGAAGCCCCGCGACACTTTGCGAGCCCGCATGCAGCAGCAGGTCCTCGATAGCCTCTCGGAATCGGACGTGATCCTGTTCGTCCTCGATGCCAGCCAGACAACGGAGAGCCTCGGCCCCGGAGACCGCTACGTGGCACGCCTGATCGCCGAAGCCGGCACCCCTGCGATAGTCTGCATCAACAAAGTGGACCTGCTCCGTAACCGCGCGGAGGTGCTTCCAATCCTAGAAGAAGTCTCGGAGCTCCGAGACTGGCGGGATATCTTCCCAATAAGTGCAACCGAAGGGCTGAACGTCGATCCACTGATGGAGTCAGCGATCGAGCTCCTTCCTCCGGGACCACACTACTTCCCCGAAGGCGCTATCACCGACTACCCCGAGTCGCTGATCCTCGCGGAGTACGTGCGGGAGAAGGCACTGAACGCCCTGCGAGAAGAGGTCCCGCACGCAGTGGCGGTCGAGATCGAGGAGGTCGAGCGCAAGGAGAAGGTGACCGTCGTCTACGCCACCCTCCACGTCGAGAGGGCGACCCAGCGCATGATCGTGCTCGGCAAGGGCGGCCGGACTATCAAGCAGATCGGAACCGAAGCCCGCCGCGACGTCGAACGTCTGCTCGGTACTCGTATTTACCTCGACCTTAAGGTGAAAGTTAGTCCGGGATGGAGGAGCGACAAGAAGTTCCTGGAGCGCCTAGGGTTATAATTACGGCTGTGGTGCAGTCGAGCGAGGAGCCTGGGTCGTGGCGATGAGGGTGCGGGAGTTCGCGAAGACTGTGGATCACACCCTCTTGAAGCCAGACGCCACGGAAGGGGACATCGTCCGATTGTGCGAGGAGGCGGCCCTGTACCACTTCGCCGCGGTATGCGTGCCGCCCGGCTACGTCCGGCTCGCGTCGCAGGAGCTGCGGGGAGCGGACGTGAAGGTCGCGACGGTCGTCTCCTTCCCCTTCGGATATGACGCCACCCCGGTCAAGGCGGCGGCTGTGCGCGAGGCCATCTCTGCGGGGGCCGTGGAGCTCGACATGGTCATGAACGTCTCCAGGTTCCTCTCGGGGCAGTTTGACTATGTCGCGGACGAGCTTGCCACCCTTGTGCAGGAGGTCAGCGTTGTCGCCATGAACAATGGCCTCAACGACGTTGTGGTGAAGGTGATAATCGAGACCGCGTACCTCACGTACAAGATGAAGCGGCTGGCGACCCAGATCGTAGCCGCGAGCGGCGCGGACTTCGTCAAGACCTCGACGGGCTTCGGTCCCGCAGGAGCCACGCCCGAGGACGTCGCCCTGCTCAGGGAGGAGGCGCCGGAGGGTCTCGCGGTAAAGGCGTCCGGGGGCATCCGTACGCTGGAAGACGCCCTCGACATGCTCAACGCCGGCGCTTCGAGGCTCGGCATGAGCTCCAGCGTTGCCGTGATGGAGGAGGCTGAGGGTGGCGGTCTACAGGAGTAAGGGGATAGTGCTGCGCTCGATCCGCTACGGCGAGGCGGACCGTATCCTCGACCTCTACACCCGCGACGCGGGGCTGGTCTCGGCGATCGCGAAGGGCATCCGGCGCACCAGATCCCGCTTCGGCGCCCGTCTCGAGCCGCTCTCGTGCGTGGACTTCGTGGCCTACCATGGCCGCACCCTGGACACCGTCACCCAGGCCGAGGTGCTGCGCAGCTTCCACGGTGTGCGCGAGGACCTCGCCCGCTTCGAGGCCGCCGCGGCCATGGTAGGCCTCGTCCGCGCCCTCTCGGGCGGCGACGAGGCCGACCGCCGCGTCTTCAACCTCCTCTACAATGGCCTCGACGCCCTCGAGCGCGGCGACTCGGGCTTCGATTCCGTCGAGGCC
>DASTQK010000025.1:0-18684 GCA_035761765.1 Rubrobacteraceae bacterium | reverse complement strand
AAACCAGGTAGTTGTGGCGCTAACCATAGAGGCCGTCAGTGAGGCGCTCGTTCTGGGCTCGGCTGGAGGGGTTGCTCCGGAGAAGGTTCTGGAGGTGCTCTCGGGTGGGCTGGCAGGAAACAAGGTCATGGAGGTAAAGAGGGAGAAGTTCCTCTCCCACACCTTCGAACCGGGGGGCAAGGTCGAGTTCCATCGCAAGGACCTTGGGATAGCGCTCGCTGCGGGGAGGGAGTACGGGGTCGCGTTGCCGGTCACGGCGGTGGTCGATCAGATGTTCGAGGCCCTGATAGCGAGGGGGCGGGGAGGCTGGGATCACTCGGCGCTGCTCACCCTCGTGGAGGACCTGGCCTGGCGCGAGAGCTAGAAGGGAGCCTTCAGGCTACAGGTGCCCCGCGTGCGCGAGACCCGGGTGACCGTGCGCTCGGACCCTACCCGCCGTCCGGCCCGAGGTCCAGGGCCTCATCCAGAAAACTCAGCAGCCTCTCCCGGTACTCGGGATGCTCGTATGCCCCGACGTGTCCGTAGCCGTCGAGCCTCCAGAAGGTCGCTCCGGGGTGGGCCTTCGCCAGCGTCTCGGCGTTATCGAAGGGCACGAGCTCGTCGTCTCGGGAGTGGATGATCATGAAGGGGATGCCTTCGCGGGAGAGCTCACCGGCCTCCTCCACGGGCCGCACGGCCCAGGGATCTATGCCCAGGAAATGCTGGCCGGCGAAAAAGATGCCCGGGGTGAAGAGGGGCGGCAGGCCGCTGACATCGGGGATCCTCTTCCGTAGCAACGCGGGTAGGTCCGCGTATGCCGACTCCTCCACGACCGCGGCCACGCCGGTCCCGGGGGCTGCCTGGATGACCGCCGCGCCGCCCATCGACCACCCGTGTAGCACGACAAGATCGGGTTCGTAACCCTGCTTCCCAAGCCACGAGAGCGCGCCTTCCACGTCGCGCGCCTCGCGATAACCGATGGTGACCCTCTCTCCTTCCGACCCACCGTGGGCTCGCAGGTCGAGTATGAGCACGTCGAAGCCGCCCTCCACGTAGACGGCGGCGGTCTCGAGAACGTGCCGGCTGGACTTGTCCGCGCCCCAGCCGTGGACGAGTACCGCGGCCTGCGAGGAGCCACTCTCCACCCACCAAGCGCTCAGGCTCAACCCGTCGCTGCTCCGGACTGCTACCTCCCGGTAGCCCAGCCCCACGTCGGCGGGGGTCCGCTCGATAGGTCTCCTGGCCGGCGCGGTGAGCCGGGCAGCCACCACGTACCCGATGACCAGGTAAGCCACGACGCAGCCCGCCGCGACGGCGAGAGCCCAGAGGGATACGCGCGTCACGTCCCGTGCCTGCGGTCCGCGGCTACCGGAGGCTCTCCCAGAACGGCGCGAGGGTCTTGCGAGCGGTCTCCACGGGCCGCCCGCCGCCCGCGTACTCCCAGGCCGGGCTCTGCACTTGCTCTACTCCCAGGATCGTCGCGGCCAGGCCCTCGGTGAGGGCGGCGAGGTTGTATCCGCCCTCCAGAACGAACGCGAGCTGCGCCGCCTCGATCTCTCTCGCGAGGGCGGCGAGCGCCGCGGCGAAGCGCCCGAAGGAGACATCCTCCAGCGACATGCCTCCCAGAGGGTCGTTCCTGTGAGCGTCGTATCCGGCGGAGATCAGGATCAGGGCCGGGTCGAACTCCCGCAGCACAGGCAGGAATACCCCGGCGAAAGCCGTCGCGTAGACCTCCTCCCCCGAACCCGCTGGCAGCGGCACGTTCACGGTCAACCCCGTCCCTTCGCCCTCCCCCACCTCGTCGGTCCGGCCGGTCCCGGGGTAGAAGGGGCTCTGGTGCGCCGAGAGGTAGAGCACCTCGCCGCTCTCGTAGAAGATGTCCTGGGTACCGTTGCCGTGGTGGACGTCCCAGTCGAGGATCGCCACCCGCCCGGCCCCGCGCGCGAGGGCGTGCTTCGCGGCGACCGCGACGTGGTTGGTCAGGCAGAACCCCATCCCGGTCGCCGTCCCGGCGTGGTGGCCGGGAGGCCGCGCTATGGCAAAAGCCGCCTCTCCGGAGAGAGCGCTCTCGGCCGCAGAGCAGGCGGCCCCGCTCGCCAGGCAGGCCGCCTCCCAGGAGTGCTCGTTGACGCCCGTGTCCAAGCTGAGGATGCCAGCCCCCTGAGCGGAAAGGCGCTTCAGGTGTTCCAGGTAGGCACGAGCGTGGACCCTGGCAAGAACTTCCTTATCGGCGGGACCGCACGTACGCCACTCGACGGACGCCCCCTTCCGCTTTGCCTTCGCGGCTCCGGCTAGCGCCGCCGGGAACCGCTCGGGGGCCTCCACGCCGGCCAGGCCGTTGACGTGAAGCTCCGATGCCGGATCGCTGTAGACGCGCAAGTCTCCTTCCAGCGTTCGCCTTACGTATGACGCGGTCCCATTATCGTGGTCCCGGCTCCTCCGCGGCAAGCCAGCCTATGCGCCGCAGCTTCTCCCGGTCCATCCGCCCCTCGCGCCCGAAGCGGCTGCCGAAGCCCATCATCTGGTGCTTGATCTCGTGCATCTCGCGCCCGCTCCTCGAAGAGACCAGCCACACCCCGCACGGAGAGCCCGAGCGCCGGTACCAGGAGGAAGGGGGCCATCCAGAAGAGAGGTTTCGCTGGGGCTTTCGAGTTCTGCCACGGCATCGGTCGGGACGAACAGACGTCCACGGGGAGGAAGCTCATCCAGGGCAAAGAAGCCAACAGGCGAGTATAGAAGAGTTGACGGTACGGTCTTGCGGAGGCGATCCTGCTCGCGGAGCGCTTCAGGATCTACGCAGGCGCCAGGAGAAACGGCGGGGCTCGTCGGGATCCTCCTGGAGCCCGGATTCGACCGCCTTACGGAGGGACCTGAGCTGTCTGCTCACGCGGTTCGCCATGCTCTTTTTGGCTCGCGCGTAGCCTCGCACTTCGATATCCGTGCAGAACTTCGAGTACAGGTCTTCGGACCTCTCGATAAACCCTTCGACCCTCCTCCGGACATCGGGCTCCAGCCACATGGATCTCGCGAGGTAGCCGTTGGAGAGGCGGTCCATCAGGCTCGCGACGCGCTCCCTCTGGTCTTGCTCGTAGTGGCCGTCGGCATACAGCGAAGCCCAGGCTACGAAGCCCCTGTAAAGGTCTGCGAGCAGGATTTGAATCTCCGCTGCCGCCCGCTGGCGGCGCTCTGTCCGGCCGCGCTCGGCCTGCGTGGTGCGCACGATAGTCCCCCTCCGGACTCGCCTCCGTCCACGGTCACCCGCACAGGTTGTGGGTGGGGCGATAACGTAGCACAAGATAGGGTATCTTTGCCAGGATCGTAGGTGACCCGAGCCGCGAGGAGAATCAGGCAGGAGACTTTCGAGCAGGGTTAACCCCCTTCGATCGCGACGAGGACAGAAGGGGCGAGGCAGCATCCGAGGCCCGGCTGTGCGAGCATGCCCTATGGACGGCATCAAAGTGGCAAGACGGGAGGATGAGTCCGTGAGAACCTTCGAGTGCGAGGCGATCCTGTTCGACCTGGACGGCGTGCTGGTGGACTCTAGCGCGGTCGTGGTGCGCACCTGGCGCGACTGGGCGAAGGAGAAAGGACTCGACGCCGAGCGCATCCTCGAGGTCGCCCACGGGCGCAGGACCGCCGAGGTGGTACGGCTCTTCGCCCCAGACCTGGACGCGGACGTAGAGGCGCGGGAGCTGGAACGGATCGAGGTCGAGGACCTGGAGAGCGTCCTCGAGATCGAAGGCGCCCGCGAGCTACTCTCGTCGCTCCCTCCGGATGGCTGGACCGTGGTCACGTCGGGCACGAGAGCCCTGGCCTCCAGCAGGATGGAGCACGTCGGCCTGCCGCTTCCGGAGCGGTTCGTGAGCGCCGACGACGTGGAGAACGGCAAGCCGCACCCCGAGGCTTACCTGAAGGGCGCCGAGGTCCTTGGCGCGCGGCCGGAGGAGTGCGTGGTCGTCGAGGACGCGCCCTCGGGCGTTAGCTCTGCGAAGTCCGCAGGCATGCGCGTCATCGCGGTCGCCACCACCTACGGTCAGAGCGACCTCGGGGAAGCGGACGCGATCGTGGCTTCTCCCGTGAGCATCCAGGCTACTCTCAGGGCAGCGGGCGGGCCGCGCTTCGAGCTGCGGGCAATGGGGTAGAGCCCGTCAGCGGACGACATGCCTTCGGTCGGCAGCTTTCAGCATTTCAGGTCATAGCGCCGATGTTTGACTTCACTCTAGCCAACAAGTACTCGAGACACCATGTACCGGCGCCTCTGACGCAAAGACCGCCGGGTGCGCGAAACATACTGCAACTACCCTCGAGGACTACCTCATCGCCATACGGCGGTAGGTGTGGCGGCGGCCCCTGATGGCCAGAGATGCGGCCAGCACGTTCATCGGGTCGGTGATACCGGCTACTCCCGCATCACCCAGGTGGAGCACGCCGGCCCCGGCCCGCTTGGCGGCGAGCGCAAGCTCCCTGACGGTCTCCGTGTCCGAGCCCTCCTGCGAGGTCCCGACCGTCGCTACCACCAGCGCTCCGCAGGCGTGCGCGGTGGCCGCCAGCGACGCCACCAGCGGCTCGCGGCTCCCCGGTACGGTGCCGGGGGCGGGGATCAGGACTGCGTCGGACACTCGCGCCAGCTGTGCCATCTCCGCCTCCCCGACCATCCCCCTTCCACCGCTACCGTGCATCTTCCCGACGAACACGAGCGCTCCGGGCAATACCTCCCGAACCAGAGCGGCAGCGGAGAGCATCTCCCTGCTACCCACCTCCGCGTCCGGGTTGGCCGTGACGACGACGAAGTCCGCGTCCGCGAGGCGCTCCAGGTTCTCGCGGCTCGCCCGCCGGTGCGGTGCTATGTCTTCGGAGGGCTCGACGTTCACGCCGACGGGACGTCCGAGGCGGCTCTTGATGCCGGCCAGGTCCTCACCGTCGAACATGTTGAGGAGGACGAGGTCCGCGCCGAAAGCGACGACTACTTCGGCGTTCGAGACGCCGTCTACCAGAGGGGGCGCGGGCCAGAGGACCTCGCAGAGTATCGTGCGGCCTTCGGAGCGCCTGATGGCCTCGAGGAGGGCCCCGCCGTCCATCTCTCCAAAGTCGGCAGGGCCGCAGTCGAGGAGACGCTTCAAGTGGCGACCTCGAAGAGGAGCTCTCCGGCGCTCACCTCCCCGGTCCTGACGTTGTTGACGGGGTGCTCGTCGGCGTTCGTCACGACGACGGGGGTGACGGGGTCGTAGCCCGAGCCCCGGATCTCCTCGAGGTCGAAGCGCACGATGGGCTGGCCGGCCTCCACCCTGTCCCCCTCGGTCGCAAGCTTCTCGAAGCCCGTGCCCCGCAGCTCGATGGTGTCGAGGCCGACGTGAACGATGAGCTCCACCCCCTCGTCCGTCTCTATCCCGAAGGCGTGTCCACCCTCGAAGAGCTTCACCAGCGTCCCGGAGGCGGGAGCTACGGCCTCTCCGCTCTGCGCGGGCACGATAGCCCCTCCCTCACCCGCCATCCCCTCGGCGAAGACCTCGTCAGGCACCTCGCTCAAGGGGACCGCCGTGCCGGAGACGGGCGCCAGCAGCTCCATCAGCCCTCTCCCTTCAGGATGCGCTCCAAGCGCATGGCGATGCGGTCGGACTGGGTGCCCATCACCACCTGGGCCACCTTGCCGCGCTTGACCACGCCGGAGGCACCGAGCTGCTTCAGCCGGGCGTCGTCGATGCTCTCCGGATCGGCTACGAAGAGCCTGAGGCGCGTGATGCACCCCTCTACGCTCTCGACGTTCTCCCGTCCCCCGAGCGCCTCTAGCACGTTCTCCGCCAGCACGTCGTCCCGGTCGCGCTCCGCCGTGGCGCCGGCGGGCGCGGTCTCGCGCTCGGCCTCCCGTTCCGCCTCGCGGGCAGCCTCGCGCTCGGCCTCCTCGCCAGGCCCCGGACCGCGCTGGCTCTCCGGCAGGATCCAGTCCGATGAAAGTCCGGTCGAAGCCTCGCCGCGGCCAGGAGTCGCCAGGTCGAAGCGCTTGATGAAGAAGCTGAAGACGAGGTAGTAGATCACGAAGTAGACGGCGCCGACGCCGAGCAAGAGGACCGGGCCCGTCGTGTTCTCCTTGCTGAAGTTCAGGACGTAGTCAATGAGGCCGGCGGAGAAGCCGAAGCCGATCTTGATGCCAAGCAGCGTGCAGACCGCGAGCGCCGTCCCGGTGAGGATGGCGTGCACCAGGTACAGGACCGGGGCGACGAACAGGAAGGCGAACTCGATCGGCTCGGTTATACCGGTCAGGAACGAGGCGAAGGCGGCGGAGAGCAGGATGCCCGAAGCCATCTTGGGGAACTGGGCGTGCCGGATCATGGCCAGGCAGGCCGCCGGTAGACCGAACATCATTATGGGGAAGAACCCGGAGAGGAAGTACCCGGCCGTCGGGTCACCGGCGAAGTAGCGGGAGATCTCGCCCTGCACCGGACCGTCCGGCCCCTCGAAGGTCCCGAGCTGGAACCAGACGTAGGTGTTGATGACGTGGTGCAGCCCGATGGGGATTAGCATGCGGTTTATGAACCCGTAGAGCCCGGTCCCCAGTGCCCCGAGACCCACTATGGCCTCGCCGACGGCGTTTATGCCGGCACCGATCGGAGGCCAGATGAAACCGAACACCACGCCGAGTATGAGCGCGGCGAACGCTGTTATGATCGGGACGAACCGCCTGCCCCCGAAGAAGGCGAGGTAATCCGGCAGCCGGATGTCCGAGAAGCGCCTGTACAGCCCCGCGGCCAGCAGCCCGGTGATGATCCCCGAGAGCACCCCCATGTAGTACACGGGGTCCGTACCCTCCTCGGCGAGCTGGGGCGCGATGACGTTGAAGACCTCGGCGAAGACGAAGTACCCCACGAGCCCTGCGAGACCCGCGGCCCCCGCCCCGCCGGTGAGCCCCACCGCGATGCCGATGGCGAACAGCACCGGCAGGTTGTCGAAGACGGCCGCACCCGCAGCCGCCATCCACGGTAGCCCCAGCAGATCATCCTGCCCCAGCCTCAACAGCAGCGCCGCAGCCGGCAGCACCGCTATGGGCAACATGAGCGAGCGTCCGACACTCTGCAAGGCCCCCAGGGCCCTGTCCCACCAGCGAGACCCGCCGGCCGCCGGGGTGCCCGTCGCCTGAGCCATGGTATCCCTCCTTCTCCCACCCAGCGCTCGACACGCGCCGATCATCCTAGATACCATGACTATACCGGCGCCGCCACCACAGGGCAACGCTGGCCTTGACCACGAGGTGTCACCGAGCTCTCTCCTGTCCTCGGCGGCGGAGCTGACGGCTGCTCCCTCGCCAGCTTCCTGTATGCCTTCCGAAGCCCCTCTCCCCACCAGATGCCACCGAACCCGATCGTCAGAACGCCCCACCAGCGTACCCCAATCCCGGGACGGCGCGAACCTGGACCGGGGCTTCAGATCACCTCCTGATGCCCGTAACCTGAAGCATCTACGTTAAGTGTTTCACCAACCTTCATTGCCCAGTAGCCGTATCGTGATACGTTCTACACGTATGTGCTTCTCACACCCTGTGAATCATAAGTCTATGGCCGCGGATGACGGCGTCGCTCATGCTGACTAAGCGGCGGGGTACTCCGGCGGGAGCTGGTGACGGATCGAGAGTGGAGGCTGCCGCCTCGAAGGGCGGCAGGAGGCTATCGCCGCTCTTCGAGGCGTCCTTGCTCCTGACGGCTCTCTTCCTCGGGACCAACCCGGTAGCGGTCAAGTACGCGGTGGGCTACATACCGCCGATGGCCTTTGTCAGCATCAGGTTCGTGCTGGCGGGGCTCGTGCTGTGGGGGATTTTGCGGCTCTTCGACCCCAAGGGAAGGCTCAGGAGGGACGATGTGTGGGCCATGGCCGGGCTGGGGCTCGTAGGCGTGGCGCTCAACAACATACTCTTCACGCAGGGTGTGAGCATGACCAGCGCCTCCAACACCGCGCTCGTGGTGGCTACGGCGCCTCTGTGGGGGATGCTGCTTGCCTTCGTGCTCGGTTGGGAGCGCCCGAAGGCAAGAGGCGTAGTCGGGGTGGGGCTGGCGCTGCTCGGTGTGGCGGTGATCGTCTACCGGGGGCTCGGGGAGAGCGGAGCCAGCCTGCCCGGCGACCTGCTCGTGATGGGTGCCGCAGTCTGCTGGGGATCCTACGCCGTGCTCTCGATACCGCTGCTCGGGCGCTACTCGCCCCTGGCGGTCGCCGCCTACTCGATGCTCTTCGGGGGTCTGGCCGTCCTCCCGCTCGCTTCCGTGCAGCTTCCTTCTCTGGAGTGGGGAGCCGTCAGCCCAGGAGGATGGGGAGCGGTAGCCTACTCGGCGCTGCTGGTGGCGGCCTTCGGGTTCACCTTCTGGCAGCGCGGGATCTCACGCATCGGCGCCAACCGCATGCTGATCTACCAGTACCTCGTCACCCTGGTCGGTGTCGTCGCGGGCGTCGTGTTCTTCGGCGAGGGGTTCGGGATCGACAAGGTGGTAGGAGCGGTGATCCTGCTCGGCGGCGTCTACCTCGCCCGCCGTCAGTGAGTCGGTGGCGAAGCGTCCCGCTGTAAGTTCTGTTCCGCGGCTACCGGCACGATCTCGAAGCACTCGTAGCTCACCCGCGCAACTCTCTCCTTCACCAGACATGTCCTACTCCGGTTTGCACGCCGCTACTACGAGCCTGGAACCGATCAGAACTGCGGCGCCTTGTGGCTTCGGGATTCGAAGGGATAGAAACACAACAGGAGTAATTGACCCAAAATGACTAGAGAACTGGTCAATTGTGGTCTCGGTACGCCCACCTCACGAGGGTACTATCCAGTGTAGAGAGGGCCGGGAAGGAATCCTCTCAGCAGAGAATCGTATTCGCGGTGGGTAGCCGCAAGCGACTCTCCCAAAAGAGACCCTCCAAAGCAGGAGGCTCAGCAACACCCCGGCCCTCTGTTGACAGGTGATCTGGCGGCGAACTGATTGCCCCCTCCTATCGCCGCCGGACTTCCAGAGAGGAGATAGTCGTGATTACACAGGCTGGCGCTTTGGAAGAACTCATTCAGTTGACACCGACAGAGACGCTGGAGCGGCTGGCCGCGCTCCTGGCAAACGGGAACATCTGGCACCTCCCACGTCTGTACAGAAGGCTCGGCGCGGCGGCTCTCGAGGACGGTCTGATCACGCCCGAAGGCCACGTTACCGAAAAAGGCTACATGATTGCCGCCGGCTACGAGGAGCCCACTGCGGATCAGCGCCTGATCGTGGGCGGCGCTGACGAGAGCTTGCCGGGGCCGTTCGCCACACCCAACGTCAAGGCGTGAGCTTCTCCGCCCCCGTCCGTACACAACCGTGCGGGGACAAGAGCTTGGCGATCGTCGGCTACGCAAACCAGCGTCTGTCTCCCTTCTCGACAGGCTCCGGGTCCTCATACTGCCTTAGAGCCACCCATAAGCCTATCCCTACCCCCGCCGCTCCCCGCAAGCGCATGACCACCGGGTGCTTGGCGTACCAAAGCGCGAGATTTCGCAACCATTCGGGCCCTAAGACCCATAGCATGGCGCGCTGACGCGGAGCGATGAGAAGCAATATCCCGTTTCCTATCATCCACGCTGCGATGAGATCCTTAGCTCTCCTTGCCCGCATGTCGTGCTCCTCGTTTTCGCCGGCTCTCTGAAGGATACTCCTTGCTCATCTCCCGAACCAGCTGCCGGGTCACGTGCTCGCCGGCCTCGCGGGTGCACCTGTGGCCAGGCTCTAACGGGGCGCAGGCAGGGCTGAGCGACCTTCTGCAGGCCACACCACGTTTCGACGCGCTCGCTGGACCCAACGAGGCAGCGCCATCATCCTGCCTCTTCCGGGGCCGGCGCGGCGACGTGGGCGTCGCGGGCCGCGCCGAGACCGAAGACCAGCAGGCACACCACGATGGCGAGCAGGATCTCTAGCGGTATGGTCCATGCGCGCGTGGCGTCGCGCAGCACGCCGAAGAGGGCCGGCCCGAAGGCTGCCAGCAGGTAACCGATGGACTGGGCCATGCCCGAGAGCGCGGCTGCGTGCTCGGGGTCGGGCGCCCGGAGCGCGAAGAACGCGAGTGCCAGGCTGAAGCAAGCCCCTTGGCCGAGGCCCAGGAGCACGACCCAGAGGGCGGTCGCGGTGGAGGCTGCGACCAGCAAGCCGAGGACACCGGCCCCAGACAGGGCCGCAGCCGCCACGACGGCGCCCTGCTGGGATGGTCTCCTGCCGGCAAGCATAGGAGCCAGGAACATAGTCGAGATCGCCACCGCCTGAGAGAGCCCCAGCATCCATCCCGCCCGGGCCACGCTCAACCCCTCGTCGATCAAGATCTCCGGCAACCACGTGAGCGTCACGTAGTACGCCAGCGACTGTAGCCCCATGAACAGCGTCACCTGCCAGGCGAGCGGCGAACGCCACAGGCCGTCGACCCCACCGGGGGTCAAGGTCGGAGCGCTCTCGGACCTGCCGCTCCGGAGCTGGGGGACCCACGCTACGGCGGCGACGAAGGCCGGGAGGGCCCAGATTGCCAGAGACCCTCGCCAGCCGATAAGCTGCGCCACGGGGACGCTCACGCCGGCCGCGAGCGCTGCGCTGATGCCGAGGGCCGTCGAGTACGCGCTGGTCATGAACCCGATGCGTTCGGGGAACTCCCGCTTCACGATCCCAGGCAGGAGCACGTTGCCGACCGCGATCGCCGCCCCAAGCACCGCGGTGCCCAGGAAGAGCATCATCACGGTGCCAGCGGAGCGCAACAGGATGCCCGCGGCGAGCGCGAGCAGGCTCACCAGCAGCGCCAACTCCATGCCGAACGCGCGGGCCAGCCGGGGCGCCCCCGGCGAGAGCAAACCGAACGCCAGGAGCGGCAGCGTCGTGAGCAGGCCCGCTACGCCGTTGGATACACCGGTGCTGTCCCGAATCTCACCGATCAGAGGCGCAACAGAGGTGAGCGCGGGGCGCAGATTGGCCGCCAGGAGCAAGAGCGCCGCAACGAGCAGCATACCCCGAAAACGCGAGGGGCCACGGCGGTCGGCCGTGGCCCTGGCGGAATCCTTCGTCATGCGGACAGGGTACACCGTGGCGAGAGTGTCAGGCACTACCCTCTCTCTATACGGTCCACCACCGCCCGAGGAGAGCGCCGGCGAGCACCACGGCGAAGAGGCGCAGCATCTGCACCGCCAGGACCAGCGGGGCGTCGGCTCCGCTCCCGAGGGCCATGATCGCCACGGAGTCGATGCCACCCGGCGTCGTGGCGAGGTAGGCGGTGAGCCCGTCGATATCAGTAAGCGCGGCGAGTGACCATCCGAGCCCGGCGCAGGCGGCCACGAGAGCCGTGGCGGAGGCCAGCACGACGGGGAGCAGCCGTCCCGCCGCCTTTATGGACGACCGGTCGAAGAGCAGCCCCACCCAGAGGCCGAGGACGAGGAAGGCAGCCTGCGGCACGCCCGGTGGCCAGGCAAGGTTCACCACCCCGAGCTCCTCCAGACCAACGCCCACGATGAGCGGGCCCAGCAGCGCCCCAGCCGGCAACCGCAGGCGCGTCCCCGCCCACGCCCCGAGCCCCGCTACCAGCGCCGTCAGTGTGTAGACCAGCCAGGGGTTCTGGACGAGGGTAGATCCCCCGGAGGACGCCTGCAAGCTCTGGGTGGAGATCTCGTGCGGGACGGTCCCCGGCACAAGCCCCAACCGGGAGACCAGCGCGGCGGAGAAGACGACCACGACAACGCGTGTGTACTGCATAACGGCGACGAGGCGGGGGTCTGCTCCCAAAGGGCCGCTCATGGCCAGCATCCCCGAGGCGGCGCCCGGGAGCGAGCCCAGGGCCGCGGTCCTGCGGTCGAGGCGGGCGATCCGGGCTAACAACATTCCGGCCGCGAGGCTCAGCAGCAGGGTGCCGAAGACCACCAGGCACACGGGGAGCCAGTTGGCGGCGACGAGGGGCAGGACCGATGGCCTGAAGGTGGCGGCGAGCACGCCCCCGACGACGGCCAGCGAAGCCAGTCGCCCCCAGCGCGGCATCCTCGGGTGCTCCGGCCATAAGAGCGCCGCGACGATGGCGACGAGCATCGGGCCGACCAGCCATCCTGCGGGCAGACCCGCGCCCTGGGCGAGCAACCCCGCAAGCGCCGCACCGGCGACCAGGAGTATCCACCCGGCGGCGCGCGCCTTCTCCCCTCTGCCGGCCCGCTCATCCCGTTCCCTTTTGATCCCGGGACTCACTCCTCACCCGTCTCTGGTACCGCAGAGGTCCTCGCTCAGAGCCCACAACCTCTTCCTGGCCTTCTCGTCGTAAGCCTGCGAATGCGCGCGCGCCTCGCGCGTCCCGTCGAAGTAACGGCCCGTAATGCCCTCCAGCTCCGGTGAGGCGGCCAGGCGCACGGTCGCCTCCGCCCCCTCCTCGACCGTGCTCATCGAGCGTCCGAAGGTCTCGAGCACCATCTTGGTCTCCATAAGGGAGGCGGGGTGCAGGGCGTTCACGGTAACGCCGCTCTCCCTGAGGCGCTGCGCGAGCTCGAATGTGAACATCACCTGGGCTAGCTTGCTCCGGGTGTACGCGCGCATAGGATCGTAGCCGTACTCCAGCATAACGTCCTCGAAGTCCACCGGGCTCTGTCCGGCCGAGGCGACGTTGATTATCCGGGCGGGGGCCCGGAGCAGGGGCAGGAGCAAACTGGTGAGCAGGAAGTGCGCCAGGTAGTTCACGGCGAAGGTCAGCTCGTAGCCGTCCTCACTCTCCCTGCGCTCCCCCACGATGACGCCCGCGTTGTTGATCAAGACGTCGAGGTGGTCCTGCTCCGCGAGGACCTCCTCGGCCAGAGCACGCACCTCGCCGAGGGAGGAGAGATCCGCAAGATAGAAACCCACCTTCTCGCTACCCGTCTCCCCTCTCACCTCCTCGATGGTGGCCTCCAGGCGCTCCCTGCTCCGGCCGTGCAGCAGCATGGTGGCGCCCCTACCGGCGAGCTCGTAGGCGACGCGCTTGCCCAGCCCATCCGTGGCCCCCGTCACCAGAACCTTCGTTTCGGTCAGGTCATCCATGCGCTCACCCTTCGTCTCAAGACCTCCTGCCGTAATGCTACAGCGTTCCTCGAAACAAAGACCCGAAATGCTGCCAGAGGCAGCGTGCGTCTTGACGGAGTTGGTTATCTCCGACTATGGTTTCGGCTTGCCGGGCGGCTGTCTACTGCGCCGCCGCACGAGAGATAGGGGACGATGCCCACTCCGGAGATCTGCTTCCTGTCGGCCGCCGAGCTGGTCCGTCTGGTGCGCGCGAAGGAGCTGTCCGTCCGGGAGATGGTGGAGTCGCACCTCGCGCGGATCGAGCGCTTCAACCCGCAGGTCAACGCCGTCGTCACCCTCACGGCGGAGCAAGCGATGGACCGGGCGCACGCCGCCGACGATGCCCTCGCGCGCGGCGAGGAGGTCGGGCCTCTGGTCGGGCTCCCGGTGGCGCACAAGGACCTTGTTCCTACGAAGGGCGTGCGTACCACCTTCGGCTCTCTGGTCTACAAGGACTTCGTCCCGGACCACGACGCCCTGGTCGTGGAGCGTCTCAAAAAGGCGGGAGCCATCTCCTTGGGCAAGACGAACACACCGGAGTTCGGCGCCGGCTCTCAGACCTTCAACGAGATCTTCGGCGAGACCCTCAACCCCTACGACCCGGCCACGACGTGCGGCGGGAGCAGCGGCGGGGCGGCAGTGGCCCTGGCGTGCGGGATGGTACCTATCGCCGACGGCAGCGATATGGGCGGGTCATTGCGCAACCCGGCGAGCTTCTGCAACGTGGTGGGTTTCAGGCCCTCGCCGGGCAGGGTACCGAGCTGGCCCGACCCTACCCCCTGGCTCTCGCTCTCGGTTGACGGTCCCATGGCCCGCACGGTCGAGGACACGGCCCTCATGCTGAGCGCGATAGCCGGGCCGGACCCTCGCTGCCCAGCCTCCATAACAGTGCCGGGCACCCTCTTCATGGGTCCCCTCGAGCGCGACTTCGGTGGCGTCCGCCTCGCCTGGAGCCGGGACCTCGGCGGCCTGCCCGTCGATCCACGCGTGACGGCGGTGCTCGAGGAGCATCGAAGCATATTCGAGTCTCTGGGTTGTGCGGTGGAGGAAGCGGAGCCCGACTTCGCGGGCGCGGACGAGGTCTTCCAGGTGCTCAGGGCGTGGCGCTACGAGCTTGCCTACGGTGAGCTGCTTGCGCACCACAGGGAGGAGATGAAAGACACCGTGGTCTGGAACATCGAGGAGGGAACGCGTCTCAGCGGACCGCAGATAGGACGGGCGGAGCGCATGCGGACGGAGCTCTTCCACCGGATGCGAACCTTCATGCAGCCCTACGAGTTTCTCGTGGCGCCGGTTAGCCAGGTGCCGCCCTTCGACGTGAAGCAGCGCTACGTCACGGAGATCGCCGGAGAGCGAATGGAGACCTACATAGACTGGATGAGGTCCTGCTACTACGTGTCCGTTACCGGGTTGCCCGCCGTCTCGGTGCCATGCGGCTTCACCCCGGAAGGATTGCCCGTGGGCGTCCAGATCGTCGGCCGCTACCGCGACGACTACGGCGTCTTGCAGCTCGCCCACGCCTTCGAGGGGGCCACGCGCCACGGCGAGCGCCGTCCGCCGCTGGCGCGGTGAGCAGATCCGGTGATAGCGTTCTCCGTCTTCGCGCAGGTTCTACTGCCGATAATGGTGGTCGTCGCTTCGGGCTATGTGCTGCAGCGCAGGCTCGAGCTGGACCTCCACTCGGTAAACCGCGTGAGCCTGTACCTTTTGAGCCCGGCTCTTATCTTCTCCTCCCTCGCGCAGTCGCGGATCGAGGTTTCGGAGACGCTGCGCATCAGCGCCTTCATGACGCTGTTCGTGGTCGCGATCGGCGCGCTAACGTGGCTCGTGGCCCTCCTCATACGGCTGGACCCTCTAGACAGGGCCGCCCTGATGCTCTGCGCGATGTTCATGAACGCGGGTAACTACGGGCTCCCCGCGGCGCGGTTCGCCTTCGGCCAGGAAGGCTTCGACCGCGCGGTGCTGTTCTTCGTCGTTCAGGCCATACTCGCGCAGACGCTCGCCATCTACATCGCGGGGGCAGGCCACGGCGACCGGCTAGGGGGTCTAGCGCAGTTGCTCAGGATGCCCCAGGTCTACGCGGTGCTGGCCGCGCTGGCCTTCCGGCTCGGGGGAGTGCGGCTCGATCCCACGGGCGGCGGCATCGTCAACGACGTGTTTCGCGGCGTGGATCTCGTAGGAGACGCCGCCGTGCCGCTGCTCCTGATCATCCTCGGCCTCCAGCTGGCCGAGACCGGGAGGATAAGCGAAGGACCGAAAGTCGCGCTGGGAACAGCGCTACGCCTGGGGCTCTCCGTCCCCCTCGCGGTGGGCCTGAGCTACCTGTTGAACCTGGACGAGCTCTCGACGAAGCTGGCCATAATGCTCTCCAGCATGCCAACGGCCGTGAACGTGACCATACTGGCGATCGAATTCAACGTCCGTCCCCGCTTCGTGAGCAGCGTCGTTGCGGTCTCCACGGCGGCGAGCGTGTTCACCCTGACCCTGATCCTCGTCCTCCTGGGCGTGGGCTGATGCGCGCCGCTCGAGTAGCGGCTGCGCGGAACCCGTAAGATGGCATGGTTCCCGTGTGGGAGGTCAGCTGGATGGCGAGTAACAACCGAGCGACGGCGCAATCGCCGACGGTCCGCGCGGCGCTGAGCCAGAAGCGGCGTGAACCCGAGGGGGTGTTGGATCACATCGGCGAGGGGGACGACCTCATCGCCGGCATGTTCAACTCCGAGCCGCTTACCGTCATCGACGCCATAGAAGCCAGCGCCGGGCGGCTCTCGGGCGTCCGGATCCATCAGATGTTACCGACGCGCGAGCGGCGTTACATGCACGGCGCGTTCCCCGGCCTGCGCCACGTCTCCTGGTTCCTCTCCCCTGCCAACCGGGACGCCTTCCACAAGGACACCTGCGACCTGGTACCCAACAACTTCAGCGAGGTGCCGGCCCTGATGCGTCGCGCCACGAAGTGCTCGCTGGCGCTGGCCGCCGCCTCGCCCCCTGACCGCCACGGCTACTTCTCGCTCGGCACCCACGCCGATTATGCAGCGGCCCTGATCGGGGAGATCCCCTTCTTCGTCGAGGTGAACCACAGGATGCCTCGCACCTACGGGGAGAACCAGGTACACGTGAGCCAGGTCGTCGGGTGGTGCGAGGCGGACTACCCGCTCACCGAGCTACCGGCGCGCCCGGTACGAGAGACCGACCGCGAGATCGCCGGGTACGTCGCGGAGCGCATACCGGACGGCGCCACGCTGCAGGCGGGGATAGGATCCATACCCAACGAGGTACTCGAGCTGCTCGAGGGCCACAAGGACCTCGGGGCCAACACCGAGCTGCTCTCCGACGGGTTCGTCGACCTTATCGAGAAGGGCGTGATCAACGGCACCCGCAAGCGCAGCCACCGCCACAAGGCCGTCGCGGCCAACGCTATAGGAAGCCAGCGTTTGTACGAGTTCGTGGAGGAGAACCCGGGCGTCGAGCTCTGGCCCGTGGACCACACTAACGACGACCGCAACATCGCGGGCGAAGAGAGCTTCGTCGCGATCAATGCCACCCTCGAGGTCGACTTCCTCGGCCAGTGCGCCTCCGAGTCGCTTGGCAGCGAGTACTGGTCCTCGTCGGGCGGCCAGCCGGACTTCGCGCGCGGGGCGCTCTTCTCCGAGCACGGCCAGTCCTTTATCGTGCTGCACTCGACCACCGCCGACGAATCGGTCTCCCGCATCGTCGCGCGGCTGCACCCCGGCGCGGCCGTCACGACGTTCAAGAACATTGTCGACCGCGTCGTCACCGAGTACGGTGTGGCGGAGCTGCGCGGGAGCAGCATCCGCGAGAGGACGCGCAAGCTGATCGGCATCGCCCACCCGAAGTTCCGCGACGAGCTGGAGCGTCAGGCGCGAGAGATGGATTACCTTTGAGTTCAGTTTGCTGGCGCGAGTATTGAATTGGTGGGGAGGTGTTGCCCGTGACCGATGAGAGCGGGGTGCCGGAGAGGTCAGTCGCTCGCGTTACGGTTACGACCGACGCCGAGCTGTTGCCGGTCGTGGTGGACTTCGTGCGGCGGGTGGCTCATCGTCTTGGGCTGCGGGACAGGGCTGCAGAGCGGCTGGATCTTGCGGTCGAGACGGTCTGCCGCAACGTCATCGAGCACGCTTTCGAGACGAACGAGGAAGGCCGCTACGACGTCGAGGTCCTCCGCCGCCCCGGGCGTATCGTCATCGCGGTCGAGGACCGGGGCCTGCCCTTCGATTACGCTCCCCTCCGGGACGCCGAGGACACGGCCTTGCCGGAGATGCTCCACCGCTCTTTCGCCGACGAGGTGCGTTTCGTCAACCTCGGGCGTGGCGGCAACCGGGTCGAGCTCATCAAGCACCTGCCGCATGGCGATGTCCGGGAAGAGCTCCCCGAAGAAGAGCACCACCGCGTCGTCGCCGCTCCCGCCGCCCCCGAGGATGCCCCGCTCGAGATCCGCATGATGCGGCCGGAGGAGTCGGTCGAGCTGTCGCGCTGCGTCTACCGCTCTTACGGCTACAGCTACGACTGGGACTACGTCTACTACCCGGACCGGATCCGCGAGTTGCAGGAAGGCGGCCTGATGCGCTCCTGCGTGGCGGTAACTTCCGAGGGCGAGTTCGTCGGGCACCTGGCCGTGAGGGTCGAGCGCCCCGACTCGCCGGTGGGCGAGGCCGGGCAGGCGGTCGTGGACCCGCGCTTCCGCGGCCACCGGTTGTTCGAGAGGATGAAGACGTTCCTCGCGGAGCGCGCGAGGGAGCGGGGCATGTACGGGCTCTACAGCGAGGCTACCGCCGTCCACCCCTACAGCCAGAGAGGCAACCTCAAGCTAGGCGCCGGGGAGACCGGTTTCCTGCTGGGGTACATTCCGGCCTCCGTCTCCTACAAAGAGATCGGAGAAGACAGAGCGGGGCGGCGTGGATCGGTCGCCCTGTTCTACATGCGCGTCACAGATGAGCCGGAGCGGACCATCTACCCTCCCGCAGAGTACCGGGAGGCGGTCCGGCGCGTCGTCGAGCACAACGGGCTGCGCCGCACCATCGAAACCGCTCCAAACCCGAAGCTGGCATCCTCCTCGCGGATCAGCGTCAACGTCCGTAGGGACCACAACGTGGCCTTCGTGCAGGTCGAGGAGCCAGGTGCCGACCTGCAGGAGCTGGTCCAGGCCCGGCTACGGGAGCTCTGTCTGCACGGCGTGGACTGCGTCTACGTTGACCTCCCGCTCAGCCGGACGGCCACACCGCGTGCCGGGAGCGGGCTAGCGGATCTGGGGTTTTTCTTCGGTGGGATCATCCCCGAGGCCGGAGCAACCGGTGGGGACGTGCTCAGGCTCCAGTACCTGAACGAGGTCGAGGTCAGAGGCGAGGATGTCCATACCGCCTCGGATTTCGGCGAAGAGCTCGTGGACCTCATCTTCCGGCAGAAGCGTGCCGCGGAACGCTGACCGTCCCGACAGACGGATGCCGAGGCAGCACGTCGAGAAACCGCCTTCCACCACTCCCGGTGTTCGCTCGAGGAGACGGAGTCGGATTGGCGACTGCACCGCGAAGCTGGAGGGTTCGATCCCGGTCGTTACGCCCGGACCGGAGCGTGCTCCAGGTACGGGACGGTCATGGGGCCCTCGGGCAGGACCGCAACGGGTGCGTCCCGGCCGACGTTCTCCAGCTCCTCC
>DASTQK010000024.1:0-5372 GCA_035761765.1 Rubrobacteraceae bacterium | reverse complement strand
GTACAATCAACACTATTATCGGGACAGGACGATGGCTGTTTTCGAGTACAATCGTGCGGACGGGGTGGTTCACCTGGAGGTTGCGGCGATGGCGATAGAGATGACGGGGGGCGAGATCGTGAACGAGCGAGGCACGGTCGTAACCTTCCGGCAGAGGTGCGAGGAGTGCGGGTACGTCTTTGACTGGAACAAGACCACCATCGTCCCAGCCTTCAGCTCCCGCAAGGTGCGTCCGTTCACCTGCCCGGAGTGCGGCAACTACCAGGAGGTCGTAGCAAGACATCATAGGTCTGCTCGGCAGTGAGGCCAACAGACCAGAGCGGGGAGCATTCGGCCAGGGTCATCAAAACGGGGTGATGAGTTGACGGATGAGGTGCCACAAGACATCGCAGGCAGGCGCTATGAGCGGTGGGTCATGCGCGCGGCGGAGCTGGTGCACGGCGACTACCCCGAAGATAGAGCGGAGGCCGAGCGCGTGCTTCTCATGAGGTTGCGGGACGGATTCGTGGGCAACGTGCCGCCCACCGACCTCTGGGGGGAGAGCACGCTCGATGAAGTCAGCGCGTACTTCTCGGAGTACGGCGGGAGCCATCTGGAGGCCGCGCGTTCTCTCGTCTTCGCCCTGTACTCGGCAGCAGGCGGCGAAGAGTGGTCCCTGGTAATCGAGGGCGAAAAGGATCGGAACCCGGCATCGGTGAGGGTGCGAGGAACCTCGCTAGAATCGCCAGACCGGCGGGTGGACACTCGCGTGGCGCTGCGTTCGCTCGCGTGCGAGGATGCGGACGATCTGCGAGCTCTGCACGAGCGCATCGTCGGGGAGCTTCCGAGGCGACGACTCAGCGTGGAAGAGGCGGCCAACGGGTCGCTCAAGGCCGTGGAGGAGATGCAGGGTATGCTCGAGGAAGTGCGGGAGATCTCCGACGTACTGGACACGAGGGAAGAGATGAGCGAGGTCCATGCGGCGCTGGAGAACCTGTGGATGGTGCTGGCTGGCATAGCCGCCGTCGAGGAGGACCGAAGGCTTAGGCACGAGAAAGACAGTAGGACAGAGGGCAGGAACACACCTGAAATCTAACGTCTCTCAGCATCCGCCAGCGGGCAACTACTGAACGGCTGGGCCTGCACCACAGGCCACGCAACCAGCCAATGCTTCTCGGTTATGGTGAAGCCTACCGTTTGTCCTACCATACGATACTCGCCCCTGATCATCTCGCGCGAGAAGCGCTCCGACCGCTCGTTGTGGCCATGCTGAAGGTCCTCGCCACTATATCCAGTCGGGACCGGCCGCTCACCGCAGACGGCCTGAGAAAACCTGCCATCAAGCCCCGGGGCGCGTCGGTCTTGCTGGGCCCGTACCGCGCCAACTCGGGGCGGCGGGCCGAGCAGGTGGGCTAACGTTTCGCCCTTGGAGACCGCTAGCCAGCATACGAGCGAGTTCCTCATCGCTCATCCTGGCGGTCTGCCGCCGAAGGTCCTCCACCAACCGCAGCTCTCCTTCGGTAAGGTGATATCCGTTGCGGACGAGCGCGCCCTCGAGGTCCTTCCTCGCCAGTCTGAGAAACTCGGGATCAGTCGCGGCCCGGCTTGCCAGATCTCTCAATACGGTTTCGCGCAAAGATTTCCCTCGGATATGATCGTCATGGCGGCGTTAGTTTAACGTGCCCCTCCCCCGCTGGTGGATGGAGCAACGTTTTACCAAGGACCCAAGGAGGTGCCGAAAACGTTGAGTCCAGAGACCCGTAGACTCACGAGATCCCCGAAGTAATCGGGAAGAAGCATTATGGGGATCCAGAGGTCCTCGGTTTGACGAGGAAGCGCCAGCTAGAAGCCAACCGCTGCGTGCCGACGAAACACGGGCGCGGCGCCCGCTGCGATCATGGCTTGCGCTCTACTCGCCGAACGTGGAAGGGGCAGCGGATGCAGAGATGTCTGGGATTGTTGCTGGTGGTTTTATCGGTCGGCTTGGCGGCGTGCTCGCTCGCCGGCGAAGAAGGCTCGCACCAGACCGACGACGTCCGGCCCGCGACGGCGCATCGGCAAACGACGGTCACGAAGGAGCGTGCGGACGCTTCTACTACTCAGGGGGAGCCTGCCGCAAGCGAGGTAACCGCTGCGGTGGCCACCCCCGCTGTCTGGGACTACGTGGCCCTTGGGGACTCGTTGGCCGTTGGGGTTGGCGCCCGCAGGGGCTACGTGGAGCGCTACGCAACCCACATCAACTTCGACACCGGCGCTCGAGTGGAAGTTCTCAACCTGGGCGTGAGCGGCCAGACGAGCTCCGAGCTGCTCCACGCCTTGCGCACGGACGGGTCGATGCGGAGAACCGTCGGCGCGGCCGAGGTCGTGACCTTCAACATAGGCATAAACGACCTCGGGCACGCGAGCCAAGCGTACGAGAACGGGACCTGCGGTGGGGACGACGGCCAGTATTGCCTGCGCGTGGCCGTTGAGGAGCTTGAGGAGAACTGGGATGCCATCATCGCCGAGCTCTCGAGCTTGCGATCTACGGAGGACACCGTCATCCGCACGGCGGGGCTCGGATACACTCCTCGCGTCGCCAAGATCTTCGATCCGTACGTGGCTGAGGTGAACCGCCACCTCGCCACGACGGCAGCCGCCCACGGCATACCGCACGCTCAACCGTTTCTAGGCGAGGAACATATGAGCCCTGATGGGGTTCATCCCAACGACGCCGGCTACGAGCACATCGCCGACGGGTTGCGAGAGCTGGGGTACGGTCCCTTGGGCCCTCCCCCATAGCTTCCGCGGCCGACCCGTAATTACAGCCCCTACCTACCGAGGAGCATTTTCCGGGTGCTCGTCGGCGCTCTTCTGGACGGAGGCGTCCGCCTCGGCGCCGGCAGGGGCTTCCGAGTGCCCCGGAGAACAACGCGCCGACCGTGCGGGATCTTCGGAATCGTTCCCGGAGGACGCAGAGAACCGATCTCCGTGGCTCACGAGCCACTCCGCCAGTTCGACGCCGTCCACGAGCCGCACCCCGGTGGTTTCGGCCAGCTTGAGCGCCCTCCGGGTGAACTCGCTCGTGGTGATCAACCACGCCTCGTCGGTGGCGTAATAGATCCTCCCGACGAATAACGCATAGACGGAGCGGTCGCCCACCCGCGCCCTCCAACACTTGAGCTGCACCGCTACCCTGCGGCTCGTCGTCTCGAGCAGGAGGTCGACGTCGTGTAAACCCGATTGCGGGACGGGTCGTACGGTGTAGCCGAGCTCGCGGAGTAGCCCGCTCATCTGGGCCTCGAACTCTGCGGCGCTCATGCCCTCGAACCTCGCAGGGACACCGGGAGATCTCCTCCGGAGGACCGCTCCCCGAGCTCGCAAGCTCCGGGGCTTCGTGTTAGCCGCGAGCCTCAAGCGAACCTCGCCCGTCGTCGAACGTCGGGACCTCAAGAACAATACGAGTAGCAGCGCCGCACCCGCTGCGACGAGGACTGTTAGCAGCGGCCAGCTCTGCACGTCCCTTACTCCCCTCCCGGGCGCCTTCTCCACCACGACGAGCCGCGTCGTTCCGAGATCGTCGCCCCTCCCTCCACGGTCGCTACAGCCTCCGTATCCGGCAGCTCGGTAGGCGAGTCCCCGAGACTTGGCACGCGAGCGGTTAGGGCAACGTTGAGCTGCGTGAGCTGCGCGATGATCGTGTCCGCTCGCCGCCTGGCCTCCCGCTCTTCCTCAAGCTGATGTTGAAGGATGCGGATAGTCTCGTCTTTGGTCTCCATGATCTCCCGAGCGGCGTCGGTTGGTTGGTACCTGGACCCATCTCCGTACAGACCCGGAAGAGCGTCGCCGTCTTCGTCCCGGACCGCCTCGGTGCTGTCCAGGTACACATAGAGCCGACCATCATTGCCCTTCTCGAAGCGCATCTTTCCCCTGCGGACGCGCTTCCTGACGGATTCTTCCTTGATCCCGAGGATGCGCGCGGCTACCTCGACCGTCATCCTGGTCGCTACCTCTTTTTCCCCAGAGGCGTCCACGTACCGTCCTTCCACGATCCTGTGGCCTATCCACCCTCGCGTCCGGGACATCTTACCTGCTTGTTGAAGGGCCCGCCTCGAAGCACCACATGTGGGCCGTGCATGCCCACGTAAGGGAAAATGTGGCGCGTATATCTGATAAACCTGTGGTTGAAGTACAGGTCGAAAATGGTCGATCTTGTACGTCTGAACCGAATGTGTAGGGTGAAATTATAGGCGAGGCGGGAGGGGGCCTATGCGAGCGGGTGGTGAAGACCTCTTGAGAGGGTGCGGTGGCTCCCCTGTACGGACAGCGCATCGCAGCCGTGGACGGCAGAGAAGACCCGAAGGAGGGCAGGAGATTGAGACCCTTATGCGCACTACTCACGCTTGGCGCGGCCGGCTGCTTCGCGGCGGCGCTCGTCCCCGGCTCCAATGGCGCAAGCCGAGCGGGCGCGACCGCTCGAATGGTCGTCTAGCCGACTACTGGGACAGTCCTTGCGCCTGGCGGCCAACTACGTCCACCCCTTCGAGAGCCCGAGCGGGATACGCTCGCGCTGCCGAATCCGCCTCTACCTTCCCGAACAGGAGCAGGACGCGCCCGTAGTGATCTGCTCGGAGCTGCCAGAGAATCCAGGCATCCCGGTCACCGGGGCCGTCGAGAACATCGCCGCCGAGGTCATCAAGGCGCATTGGCTCGTGGACCCGGTGTGGATCGAGTACCATCCCCAGGAGACGACCGCGGCCGGGGTCGAGTCGTTCGAGCTGGTCGTCTTCTCAGACCACAAGATAAGGGAGGCGGTGCGCAACACCGGATCCAGGATCGAGATCGGTGATCCGGCGTGGAAGGCTATAGACCGTAGAACGGTGGAGGTGCTTGTGGGGCAACCCGTCGACTAAGCACCTCCAGGAGGAAGGCAGCGGCATTGACTACCATCTCAACTTGGGTGGCGGCTACCGCGAAGATGTCTAGTCGGTTGTGTTCCTCATGCCAGCCGCTAAACGGAGGGTTGCCGTAACGGTTCGAAGTCCTATGCACCCCCCGGCGTGTTGTGCAAGCGGAGGAGGATCCTCTGCTTCGCCGGGGGGCTTTATAGGATTATGGGGGCGCTCACGTTAAGGGGTGGTGACGTGCGTGTACCGGTTCGGTTACAGTGCCGATTCTGCTAACTTGCTCTCTAAGGAGTAATCTGCTCGAGCTACGGGAGAATTGGAGGAAGCGGGCGAGGCAGGGACCTTTTGGATAACCTTCGTTCGAAGTCCCAGGCCCCAGGACTCTCCGTTGATCTTCGCTCAATTTGTCAGCCACTAATAGCGCAACCCCAGCCCCCAGCATTGCGCGAGTGGCGGCGAAAAGCCCTAACTCCGGTCGTGTGAGCTCGGCTCTCTTCATGGCTCTTC
>DASTQK010000023.1:0-14594 GCA_035761765.1 Rubrobacteraceae bacterium | reverse complement strand
GCGTGGGGCTGCAGGTGCTCTTCGAGGGGTCCGAGGAGTCGCCGGAAGCCGAAGGCCTCGGCATCCTGCCCGGTCAGGTAACGCGTTTCGAAGGCGGGTCTCTCAAGGTGCCGCACATGGGCTGGAACCAGCTCGAAGCGGCGCAGGAGCACCCGGTGCTGGATGGGCTCGATGGCGAGGCGTTCTACTTCGTCCACTCCTATTACCCGGAGCCGCAAGAACGCAGCGACCTCCTGGGTACGGCCTGCTACGGTGCGAGTTTCTGCGCGGCTGCCGGGCGGGAGAACCTGGCGGCCGTCCAGTTCCACCCGGAGAAGAGCAGCCGCGCGGGCCTCAGGCTCTACGAGAACTTCCTGACGTGGGCGCGGACCTCCTGAGCGGGTTCACGGTCTTCCCGGCCATAGATCTGCGGGGCGGCAGGTGCGTCCGGCTCGTGCAGGGGGACTTCGGTCGCTCGAAGGAGTACGATGCCGACCCCGTCCAGCGTGCCCGCGAATGGGAGCGGCGCGGGGCGCGGGCGCTGCACGTCGTCGATCTCGACGGCGCTCGCGAGGGACGGCCTGTGCAGCTGGATCTGGTCTCCGAGATAGCCCGCTCCGTAGGCGTGCCGGTTCAGGTCGGCGGCGGCGTCCGCACCCTCGAAGATCTCCGTTCCGTGCGGGGGGCCGGGGCGAGCCGCGTGGTGATCGGCACGGCGGCGGTCGAGAGCAGGGAGCTCAGGCTGCGCGCCGTAGAGGAGCTCGGGGCCGGTCTCGTCGTCGCCGTAGACGCCCGCGACGGCGTCGTAGCGACGCACGCGTGGGCTTCGTCGAGCGGCGTCGGGGTGCTGGACCTGGCGGAGGAGCTCGCCGGGGACGGCGTGGCGACGGTGCTCTACACCGACGTATCCCGCGACGGCACCGCCAGGGGCGCGGCGCTGGAGGAGACCGCGGCCGTAGCCAGCCTCGTGCAGACCATCGCCAGCGGGGGCGTCCGGAGCGCGGCCGACGTCGTGGCGCTCTCCAAGACCGACGGCGTCGTCGGCGTGGTGGTGGGACGGGCGCTCTACGAAGCTCTCGTCACCCTCGAGGAGCTCGTCTGGGCCTTGGAGAGATCCTGACCTTCGATCTCGGAAGAATCACACGTTTGCCGCTCCTCACAACTCCAGCCGTGAGGTCAAAGGCTCGCCCCGCTCGTACTTGGCGGACTGGATCGTCCGCCAGGCGAACTGGGAGAGGGCTTCGTCGGTCGGTCCCTGCAGGCCGGCGTCGGAGATTGCGGCTCTGGCTGCCTCTACCGCGGCGTCGAGGGAGGCGTTGATCTCGTACGCCCTTGCGGCCTGGTACTTTACGCGCAGCTCGTGCGGGGGCATCCCCTCGACGGCGTAGAAAATCTCATACTCTTCTGTGCGGCCCTCGAGGTCTCCGACGCGGCGGACCGTGCAACTCAGCTCGGACATGCGAGCATGGTACCATCGGGCTTGGCTCTTGAGGTAGACTGGTGCGCGGGAGATCCGTGAACAGCTTCTTCGAGACAAGCAAAAAGACCGCCAAAAGACGGCGTCTCGGCCTCTTTCTCCGGACGCTCCGGGTCCTCTTCAACCTCGTCCTGCTCCTGGCCGCAACCTCCGTCATAGCGCTTGTCGGCGCGTACTGGCTCGTGGTCGGCGAGTACGGGGACCGCCTGGACCGCAGGTACCCCGAGCTTGTACAGGACTCCTACGTCTACGACGCTAACGGGAACAAGATCGGGGATTTCTCGGTCGAGGAGAGCCGCGAAACGGTCGGCTTCGACGGCTTCGGCCGGCACCTCCCGCGCGCGGTCATCGCCGTGGAGGACAGGCGCTTCTACGACCACTTCGGGGTAGATCCAGAGGGCGTCGCGCGGGCAGCGTGGACCGACCTGCGAGCCCGCGAGGTGCATGAAGGCGGCTCCACGATAACCGAGCAGCTCATGAAGAACCTCTTCGTCCCCGAAGACGAGCGGTTCGAGGTCTCGTTCCGGAGGCGCTTCGTCCAGTCCGCCCTCGCCTTCTCCTACGAGCGGCACCACACCAAACAGGAGATCCTGACCGCCTACCTCAACACGGTGTACTTCGGGAACGGCGCCTATGGGGCGGAGATGGCCGCGCAGCGCTACTTCGGCAAGAGCGCCAGATACCTCACCCTCTCGGAGGCAGCGGCCCTCGCGGGCTTCCTCGACGCACCCTCGACGTACTTCTCGACTGGCGAGACGGCGGGGTCCGAGCACGCTACGGCGAGCCGCGATACCGTGTTGCGGTTGATGGAGGAGCAGGGCATGATCTCCGCCTCCCGGATGCGCGAGGCACAGAGCGTCCCGCTGGAGTACGCGCCCGCTCCTTCGCCCGCGGACCCGGTCTTCGAGCCTTTCCTGGAGCAGGTGCGCCGCGAGGTGGAGGGGGAGCTAGGTCCCGAGGCCCTCGGCCGCGGGGGGCTTAGAATCTACACTACGCTCAAGCCCGAGCTGCAGCGGGCGGCCGTCGAGGAGTCAGGCAACGTGCTCTCCGAGCCGGACGACCCGTCGGCGGCCGTGGTGAGTGTCGAGCCGCAGAGCGGGGCGATCAGGGCGCTCGCGGGGCAGGCCGAGGGGTTCAACCTGCCGCTCGACGCCCGGCGACAACCGGGGAGCGCATTCAAGCCGGTGGTGCTCGCAGCGGCCCTCAAGGAGAACATCTCCCCCGCAAGCGTCTACGTCTCGCGAGAGCTCAACTTCAGCTTCCTCGACGAGCGCTACGTTATAAACAACTACGACTTCGTGGAGCGCGGGGAGATCTCCGTCGCCGAGGCGATGGCCGAGTCGGACAACACGGTCTTTGTCCAGCTCGCGGCGGACGTGGGACTGGGGAGGGTGGTGAGGACGGCGAGGGCTCTGGGCATCGAGTCTCCCATCGAACCCTACCCCTCGACGGCTATCGGCGGCCTGGGCACCGGGGTTAGCCCGCTCGAGATGGCCTCGGCCTACGCGACCTTCGCCGGCGGCGGTATCCACCGCGCGCCCTATGCCGTCGAGCGGGTGGAGAGGGTGAGCTACGGGGAGGGCGAGGGTCTCTACGATCACCGCATCACCGGGCGGCGCGTCATGACCGGTGACCAGGCCGCGGTCGCGAACGAGGTCCTGCGCGGCGTCGTGGAGGACGGGACGGCGAGCATGTTCCACGACCTCGACGAGGAGATAGGCCTTACCTCGGCGGGGAAGACCGGCACCACCAACGACTTCGTGGACGCCTGGTACGTCGGCTACACGCCGCGCCTGTGCACTTCGGTATGGGTCGGTTATCCGGAGGGACGCAGGTCCATGGTCGGGGTGCACGGCCTCGAGGAGCCCAACGGAGAGACCCTGCCTATGGACGTCTGGTCGGCCTATATGGATCGCGCGACCGAAGGGGACCCGGACCTCGGCTTCCCGGCCGGCGATTGGAGCGATTTCAGGGTTCACTACGGCGGGTACTACGAGACCGTCTTCTAGGGGAGGCCGAGTCGCCGTTGGATCTGGCCTTGACCAGGGTCACATCGAAGGCTCCCCACAGATATACCTGGCCGCCATATGAGTGCTCGCCCGTCGATTGACAGCCTCTCCGGTTCACTCGCGAGCCCACCGGGAAAAGAGCGTGGTCCCGGTCGAGTAGAATGTCCGATCATGGACCTGGAGAGGCTGTATGGCGGTTCTTTCGTGGACTGGGAGAGGGTCGCCGGCTCCTGGGCCAAACGTACCGTCTCCTCGCGGCTCTTGCTCTTCGCCGCCCGCCGCTATCTGGAGGAGGTTCCCTCGGTTACGCCGGACCCGGGGCGGATGAAAGCGCTAGAGTCCAGCCGCCTGCCCGACGATATACAGCTCGCCTTTGCGTCGCCGCCCGAACCCGCGGGTAGCGCGGCCCGGCGCTGGGGCGAGTTCGTGGACGCCGCCGTGGCCGCCGAGCTCGAGCTTGTCTCCTACGGCGAGAGGCCGCCGCTGCTGCACGAGCTGCGGGCGGGGTTGGAACAGGCGTCCCGCGAGGCGGGGGAAGAGACGGACTTTGGCCGGTGGTTCGTCGCCCGCCGCGACGCCCTACCTGGCACGGACCTGCCGGAAGACCCCGGATATCTGCCTGTATAGCCCTCCAGCGCGACACCCGATGGAACGAGGTGCGGTTCGTAGCCCCGGCGCGTCGAGCGCGAACGATCAGGCAACCGAGAGGCTGACAAGCGGAGGCGTCCGAGGTCGAAGCGTGCCGGCAGGCTATGCAATACAATCCCCCTCACGGACGAAGAGGGAAAGGATACGATTGTGGAAACCATACCGAGCGCAAGCTACAGCACGACCCTGCGCGTCGAGTTCCCGCACAGGGCGGGGTCGCTCGGCAAGATCCTGACCGCCGTGGGCGACGCGGGTGGCATGGTCGGCGCCGTCGATATCGTGCGCATGGGGCAGGAGACCAGCTGCCGCGACATCACGATCAACGCCCGCGACTCCGAGCACGGCCAGCAGGTGGTCCATGCCGTTGACTCCCTGCCCGAGGTGAAGGTCATCAACGTCTCCGACAGGACGTTCCTGATGCACCTTGGAGGCAAGATCGAGGTCCGCTCCAGGATGCAGATCCGCACCCGCGATGACCTCTCGATGGTCTACACGCCGGGCGTCGCCCGGGTGTGCCGGGCCATCGCCCAGGAACCCGAGAGGGCATTCAATCTCACCATCAAGCGCAACACCGTGGCCGTCGTCTCTGACGGCACTGCGGTCTTGGGGCTCGGGGATATAGGGCCGAGGGCCGCGATGCCCGTCATGGAAGGCAAGGCTGCACTCTTCAAGCAGTTCGCCGGGGTGGACGCGTTCCCCATCTGCCTGGATACCAAGGATACGGACGAGATCGTCGAGACCGTCAAGAACCTGGCCCCGGCATTCGGCGGCATAAACCTCGAGGACATCTCGGCTCCGCGTTGCTTCGAGATCGAGGAGCGGCTCAAAGAGGCGCTGGACATCCCTGTCTTCCACGACGATCAGCACGGCACGGCTGTCGTGGTGCTTGCGGCGCTCATAAACGCTCTCAAGATAGTCGGCAAGAAGATAGAGGACCTCAGGATAGTGGTTAACGGCGTTGGAGCCTCCGGCGTGGCGTGCGCCAAGATAATGATGGCTGCCGGAGCGGTCAACATCATCGGCTGCGACTCGAAGGGCATCGTGCACGAGGAACGCGACGGGCTCAACCCTTCCAAGCAGTGGTTCGCCAAGCACACCAACCCCGAGGGCAGGACCGGCGATCTCTCCGATGCGGTAAGGGGGGCGGACCTCTTCCTCGGGCTCTCGGTCCCCGGAGTGCTGACCGTAGAGCACCTGGAGAGCATGAACGAGGATCCCATAGTCTTTGCGATGGCCAACCCCGATCCGGAGATCAGGCCCGAGGAAGCCTTCGGGCACGCGCGCATCATAGCCACGGGCCGCTCGGACTACCCGAACCAGATCAACAACGTCCTGTGCTTCCCGGGCATCTTCCGCGGCGCCCTCGACGTGCGGGCGCGCGAGATCAACGAGGACATGAAGCTCGCGGCCGCGGAGGCGATGGCCGCCGTGATCCCTGATGAGGAGCGCTCCGAAGACTACATCATCCCGAGCGTCTTCGACGAGCGGGTCGCGCCAGCCGTCGCGGAGGCTGTAGCCGAGACCGGCAAGAAAACCGGGATGGCGCGCAGGGTGCAGGAGCGCGCGGAGACAGGCCTCTCGGCGACGGCTTTCTAGCAGGTTTTCAGGCACAGAGGCTTCAGGTCGCTTCTGATACCTCTGCGCCTGGAATAATCTCCGCTGGGAAATAGAATTGTTGCCGTGGCAAAGCTGCGACAGATCTTCGTGTGCGCGACGCAAGGGGAGGGGCGTTGTGGCGGCAAGGGAGGGGGCGCGCTCCTCGAGGCATTCCGGGAGGAGGTCGAGCGGCGCGGGCTCTCGCCTTCCGACGTCCTGCGCAACGCCTGTAGCCGGCGCCACCACGAGGGTCCGGTCGTCTTCGTCTACCCGGATGACGTCTGGTACACCCGTGTGACGCTCGATGACGTTGCAGAGATAGTCGAGCGTCACCTGACGCCAGCGCGGGTGGAGTCCTAGCCGGGCATCGGTCCTCTCTTACGCTTCAAGCCTGGAATCCCACGCGCCCGAGGGTCCGCTCCATCGCCCAGTCGGCACCCGTGAGGATGCGATCCCGGCGGCTCCTGAGGTAGTAGAGGAGAACGCTCCTGTACAGGGCCTGGGCGGCGCGACCCTTGAGCCTCACCCCGAGCGCCTCGGCGACGGCGCTCTCGGGACCGAGGCTCACTGCGTATCCGCGGTCGAAGAACCGGAAGGGTGGCCGGCTCGCGGAGCGGCGAACCCTCCGGCCGAGGTCCCTGGCGGCCCACGGTCCCTGCTGTACCGCAACGGAGCCTGTGGGGGAGAGCGAGCCCCGGCGCGGGTCCTTGTAGAGCGCCGGGTCCCCAAGGACGTAGACCTCCGGACGTTCGGGCAGCGTGAGGTGGTCGTCCACCTGAACACGTCCGGTCGGATCGTGGTCCCCGGGGAGGTCCCTGATCGGCCCCGGGATCTCGATGCCCGTCGCCCAGACGCGGGTGCGCGCAGCCAACCACTCGTCCCCGGCGCGCACGCCCCACGCGCTCGCTTCCTCGACGGGGACGTTCAGCCGCACCTCGACCCCGAGGCGCCCGAGTTGCTCCATCGCGACCTCGTGGAAGTAGGCGTCGAGCCACCCCATGAGACGATCCGTTGCCTCCAGCAGAACCACTCTGGGCTCGACGGCAGGGCTACGGATGCTTCGCTTCCTCAGGTACCGGAAGAGAGCGACGACCTCGGCGGCCAGCTCTACCCCTGTGGCGCCCCCGCCGACGATGGCGACCGTGAGGTCGCCGGGAGCGACCTCCCGGCTGCCACGCGGGCCGACCGCCGTTTGCCAGGCATCCCTCAGTGAGAGGCGCAACCGGAGCGCGCCCTCGAGCGTCGAGAAGAGCTGGAAGTAAGGGGCCATGCTCTCCGGCGGCCGGGCTGCGGCGCTCCCACTCGCCAGCACCAGGTACTCGTAGCCGACCTCGCCGGAGGACGTTTCGAGCTTTCTGTTGGCTAGGTCCAGGCCGGTCACTTCGGCTCTCAGAAACCCGCAGCGGTCGTCGCAGAGCGGGGGGATCGGCGAGCGGACGCTGTCGGGGTGGACTCGCCCCACGGCGACCTCGTGGATCAGGGGTATGAACGCGTATTCTTCCTCACGGTCTATCAGGAGCGTCTCGCCCGGGCGCCTGAATGCGCGGGGCAGGTTACGGATCAGGGAGGCCCCCGCGAGCCCAGCCCCGACCACTACGGTCCTGGCCTCGTGGCGCACGCTCTCTCCTCGGAGCACCGGTCAGGCCACTCTCTGGCGGGGCGCCGATGGGTTGTGGGCTTCGCGCATGGTCGTGAGTATATCCGCGGGCGTGGGGCTTTTTCGGGTGTCGCTTTACAAAGTCCGCCACTAAACGTAGACTGCACGAACCGCCGCCCCCAGGGGCGCCGGCCTGAGGGGTGTCAGGAGAGGGGAACGACCTCGTTTCGGGTCTAGAAAGGGGCCTTCGTGGCGAAGGAGGCAGTGGGGATCGGGGACATCGCCCCCGGGATCATCGTCCGGCACACCAACCGGCGTCTGGGCAAGCTCGAGCCGTGCGATGCGTGCGAGCGTCTGATTTCGGGCCGCATATCTTTCTCGGAGTTCGTCGATCAAGTCGGGGAGGGTTACAGGGAGCTCCTTGACTTCATGATGGAGCACGACCTCCATCCGGGGCGCCGCGAAGAGGTACTCTTCTGTATTGACTGCCACGCCGCACTCGACGCCCGGGCCGTTCTGCGCTCCCAACTCGATTACCTCTACAGCCAGGAGAGCCATCAGAGGGTCGGCTAGCGAGCGAAGGTGGACGACGATAAGCTCAAGCGAGTGATCATGATCCTGGCGACCGTCGTCGCCTACGTGCTCGCGAGCCGCCTGGCCGAGAGGTTGGTGGACCAACCCGAGGTACGCGGCATCCGGGACGACGTCAAGGAGGGGCTCCTGAGCGGAACATCCTCCCTGCTCCTCACGGTCGTGGCCTCGGTCGTGATCCGAAGGGTCTTGGGCGGCCGGTCATAGTCCTTTACAGTGGTGTTCTTCCTCCTCCATCCCTGAGGCCAGGAGCCCGGCGGGCGTAGGGGGCACCGCCCGTGTGTTCGAGCGGGGCATGTAGGTTATCATTGCGCCCATGAGTACCATATTGATAGTCTTGCTTCTGGTGATCGGCGTCGTCGTCGCGACCTCCGTCGCGCTCGGGCGCAACGCCTACGAGGTGGAGAGCGCCCGCGACACCGAGTACCTGGAGCTCGAGGGGGCCTGGATCCGCTACAACGTCATCGGCGGCGGGCCTCCGGTTCTCCTCATCCACGGCTGGCTCTCTTCGTCTCGTATCTGGGAGCAGCTCGCGCCACGCCTAGCGCAGCGGTTTACGGTCTACACCCTGGATCTCGTGGGCTTCGGGGAGTCGGACAAGCCTCTCTCGGGCTACGGGGTGCGCAACGGCAGCAGGCTATTGTACGCTTTCTGCGCCCACTTCGGTCTCACCCGCACCGGGGTTATCGGGCACGACCTCGGTGGGGCCATGGCCGTCAAGCTCGCAGCCGACCACCCGGACATTGTCGGACGTCTCGTCCTCGTGGCCATCCCGGCGGACGAGGACCAGATCGACCTCCCTACGGCGCTGTGGCTGGCCACTCTCCCCGTCGTGGGGCCCATCTTCTACACCCTTGGGCGCGCCCTGGGAGCGCTACGCAAGATGTGGATGCGACCCTTTGTCGCCGACCCCGCGGACCTGACCGAGGAGGTGGTCGAGGACGCGGGCCGATCCACCCCGGCTGCAGCGAGCCAGACCTTGAGCATCTCGCGGCGCGAGATAGCACGCGGGAGGCTCGCGCGCCAGGCTCGCATCATCAAGACGCCGATGCTCCTTATCGCGGGCGAGGACGACCAGATCGTGGACCCCCAGGCCGTCGGTGTATGGGGGGGCAGCGTGGACCAGGCTGAGGTCTGCCTTCTCGATAATTGTGGACACCTGCCGATGATCGAACGCACCACCGAGTTCAACGCGCAGGTGCTCGCTTTTCTGACGGGTGACGCTAGGTACCTGGAATACGTCGAGACGCCCCCGGCGAGCGAGGACGATATCGGGTACGCCGAAGAGGACGAGACGGAACCCTTCGCGCAGGACGGTGAGGCACGCCGGGGTCAGGCTCCCGTCGAGTCCCCTGGGGAGACGGTCGATTCGGTATTGGCCGATCAGGTGCCGGACAACCTCGACGTCGAACCGCGCGAAGATCGTCCCAACGAAGATCGTCTTGACGAAGATCGTCTTGACGAAGATCGTCCCAACGTATTCCGCAAGCGCGGCGGGAGTTACTCGAAGGAGGACGGAGGAGAAGAGGATGCCGAGTCGCCTCGGGGCGACGGGCGACGGGGCGACGAGCGTCCCCGGCGGTCCCCGCGGGACTCGGACTTCATACCACAGTTGCCTGAGGACCTCTTCGACTGGCCCGAGCCGCGCGACGAATACAGACCCCGCGAACGCCCCAAGGCCGGTAATCCAGAGGAGGGCGAGCCCGACGAGCCCGAGGAGCCTTCCCGCTCCTAGCGCACCCGCGAGAACCTGGTAGGTAGACCTTGAACAGAACGCTCATCGTGATCCTGCTAGTCGTGGCCGGTCTTGGCGCGTTGTTCTTCGTCCTTCGCCCGGGCCCTGACGCCGCCTCCCCGCGCGAGAAGACCGTCGAGGTCGCAATAGAAGACGGCGCCATGACGCCGGAGGAGATCGAGGTGGGGGAGGGGGATCGGGTGACGCTCAGGATGACGACCCCTGGCCCCGCGACCGAGGTCCACCTGCACGGTTACGACCTCGAAGAGGAGGTTGAACCGGGGGAGCCTGCCACGCTCTCTTTCGAGGCGAACCTCACGGGACGCTTCGAGATCGAGGACCACGAGACGGAGGAAGTGCTGGGTGCGCTCCTCGTGCAGCCCCGGTAGGTGACGACCCTGCGCCGCGCTGTTCCCGCGGCACTGGCGCTCCTCCTGCTCGTCGGTCCGCCATTCGTCCGTCCCGCCCTCGCCCACGGGTTCGGCCAGACTTACGACCTTCCGCTGCCGCTCTGGCTCTACCTGTGGGGCGCGGGCGCCGCTGTGCTCGTCTCCTTCGTCCCGGTAAGCCTGTTCTCTGGTGGCGCGCGCAACGATGAGCCATATGGCTATCCGCGCTACGACCTGCTCGCGATTCCGCCTCTGCGAGCGGTGCTAACCAGTCGGGCTTTGCTGTCGGGGCTGAAGCTGGTGTCGGTCTCGTTGTTTTTCCTCGTTGTTCTCGCGGGCTTTATAGGCGAGCAGAGCGAAGGTTATAACTTCGCGCCGACCTTTGTCTGGATTATTTTCTGGGTAGGCCTGAGTTTCTTCACGGCGTTCGTGGGCAACGTCTGGCCGCTGGTGAACCCCTGGAAGGTTCTCTTCGAGTGGGCCGACAAGATAGCGGGGGGTCGGCTGGAGATGCGTGAACCCTACCCGGATGCCTGGGGCATGTGGCCCGCGGCGGCGCTGTACGCGGCCTTCGTGTGGATCGAGCTCGTCTTCTACGGAGCCTCGCTGCCCTTGAGCATCTCCCTATTGCTCCTCGCCTACTCGGTCCTGACCTGGAGCGGCATGGCCGTCTTCGGCAAGGAAGCGTGGCTGCGCGGGGGCGAGGCGTTCTCGGTGTACTTCGGCATCCTCGGGCGCTTTGCGCCAACGGAGGTGCGGGTGAAAGGTTCGCGACCCTGCCGGGACTGCGAGGCCTGCAAGCCAGCCAAGGGAGGATGCGTCAACTGCTACGAGTGCTTCGCTGCGGCCCGCTCCCATGAGCGCGAGCTCGACCTGCGTCCGCCCGCCGTAGGTCTCGTTCGCCCGGAGCGGCTGGCCGCAGGCGGGACGGTCTTCGTCATCCTCATGCTCGCGGGGGTCGCCTATGACGGGTTGCTGGCTACGCCGCTGTGGCTCGAGATCGTGCGCCTCACACCCGTTACGCAGACGGCCGGGATCTTCCTGATGCCGCTTCTCTTTCTCGCTGTCTACCTTGGCTTCGTGAAGCTCAGCCAGCTCGCCGGTGGTGGCGGCGCGCCCCTGAGGGCCCTCGCTCCGGCCTACGTGTACACGCTGGTGCCCATCGCCATCGCCTACCAGGTCGCCCACTACTACACATACCTGCTCATCCAGGGACAGTCGATCATCTCCCACACCTCGGACCCGTTCGGGTGGGGGTGGAACCTGTTCGGCACCGCACACTACGAGCCCCGCATCGACCTCATCAACGCGGCGTTTGTCTGGTACTCGCAGGTCGCCCTCATAGTCGGCGGCCACGTCGCTGCCGTCTACCTGGCGCACCTCGTCTCGCTCAGGTGCTTCGCATCCGCAAAGCTGGCGCTCAGGAGCCAGATCCCGCTGCTCGTGCTCATGATCCTCTATACGGTATCGAGCCTCTGGATTCTCTCCCAACCCATAGTCGAGGATGAGAGAGCCGACGAGAGCCCGGCCCGAATCTATCTCGCAAGCCCCTCACAGCTCTTTCTTCAGGTACAGCCAGTCCCTGATGTTCAGGAAGTAGCCGGTGAGCAGCGAGCGCTGGCGGGAGACCTCCTCGTAGCCCTCCCCCTCGTAAAGCCTGAGCGCAGCCAGGTTGGTGCCGCCGACGTGGAGGCCGACGGTCGCCTTGCCGGCTTCACGGGCGAGGTCCTCGGCGGCGGCTAGCAGCCGCCGGGCCATCCCCTGGCGCCTGAAGTCCGGGGAGACGACGAGGCGCTCGATATAGGCCTCCGAGGAGGTCGTAGCGTAGCGGGGGTACGAGAGCAGGGTAGTGGCCCACAGGGCGCGCGGCAGGCCCAGGTTGCGCTCCAGGTTTCGCCACAGGCCGCGGGCCAGGACGTCCTCGCGCGAGGCCGCCGTGCGGACACCCACGCTGCCGGCGATCTCACCTGCACCGTAGCCCTCGATCACGAGCGAGATCACGCCGCCCGAGGCGTGCTCGAGGCCGATCCACCTCTCCATGATCTTCACCGACCGGTCCATCCGGCTGCCGAAGACCGGGCGGAACTTGTCGATAAACCCCTCGACCACGAGCGCGGCTATCGCCGGGTCTTCCTCCGGCCCCGCGAGGCGTACGGTGAATTGTTCGGCCTCCATCCCAGAGGTCATCGTAGCAAAACCTCAGCCGATCAGGCGGCGGCGCATGATCTGGACCGGCACGAGGGCCAGGCCGGCGGTGAAGACGAGTATCCACGCGGCGTCCACCAGGGTCGCCAGCGAGGGGCCAGTGGCTAGCGCCCGGCACAGGTTCACCGCGTGGTAGAGCGGGGTGAACCAGGCGATCTGGGGCACCGGCGCGGGGAAGTTCTCGACGGGGAAGAAGATGCCCGAGAAGAGAAAGAGCGGTGTGACGACTAGGGTGAAGTAGTAGGCGTAGAAGTCTATGCGCTCGATGAGGCTGGTAAAGAGCGTCCCCATGACGCTGAACATGACCCCGATGACGAGCAGAGCGGGCGGTATGAGCAGAGCCCACCACGACGAGATCAGCGGCTCGCCAAACGCGAAGCCGAGTACGGTGAGAACGGCGAGAAAGGCCGTCCCGTACAGGGCGGCGCGCGTCCCGGCCCACAGGTACTCTCCGGCTACGACGTCCTCGGCATTCACCGGCGTGGTGATGATGGCGTCGTAGATCTTGTTGATCTCGAACTTGACGAAGGTGTTGAAGGTGCTCTCGAAGGAGGCCGCGAACATGGCGTTGCTCGCCAGAAGGCCGGGCGCTATGTACTGGATGTAGCTCTGCCCGTTGATCCCGCCCTGCTGGATGAACGCCCCCAAGCCCAAACCCAGCGCCGCCAGGTACAGCAGCGGCTCTATGAAGTTCGGGAACATGATGCTCTTCCAGTACTTGCGAAAGATCGTAACGTTGCGCTGCCAGACGCGGAAGGCCCCGCGCGGCGAGGGAACCCGGATCGCACCCATTACTCGATGAGCCTCCTCCCGGTGAGCCTCAGGAAAACGTCCTCGAGCCCCGCGTGCCTGTAGACGGTGTTCTCGACCTCTACGCCGCACTCTCGCACCCGATCCATGATCGTGTCCGCGTCCGCGGTGAACACGAGCAACGCCTCTCCGGTACGCTCGACGGCGTCTGCCGTGGCCTCGACGACCGGACGCAGCCTCTCGAGCTCCTCCGGAGAGGCCCTGAACTCGAGGACCTGCGGGCTGACGTGCTCTTGGATGAGTTCCTTCGGTGACCCCTGGGCGATAATGAGCCCCCCCTCCATGATGACGAGCCGGTCGCAGAGCCGGGCGGCCTCCTCCATGTAGTGGGTCGTGAGGACGAGGGTCTTGCCCTCGTCCGTCAGCGCTCGCAGCCGGTCCCACACGAGGTGGCGAGCTTGCGGGTCCAGGCCCGTTGTCGGCTCGTCGAGGACGACGATCTCCGGGTCGTTGATGAGGGCGCGTGCGATCAGGAGCCTCCGCTTCATGCCGCCCGAGAGCTGGTCGACCGGCGACTCGGCCCTCTCGGTTAACTCGACGAACTCGAGCAGCTCTTCCGCCCTCTGTAACGCGATCTTGCGCGGCAGGTCGTAGTACCGGCCGTAGACGAGCAAATTCTCCTTGACCTTGAGGTCATCGTCGAGGTTGTTCTCCTGCGGCACCACCCCGATGCGGCGTTTGATCTCCCGCTCGCAGCTCCTGACGTCGAGGCCCGCGACCTCTAGCTCCCCGCCCGTCGGGATGACGGCTCCGTAGATCATCTTCATCGTCGTGGTCTTCCCGGCCCCGTTTGGTCCCAGGAACCCGTAGCACTCGCCCCGGTAGACCTCGAAGTCCACGCCCTTGACCGCCTCGAAGCCGTCGTAGCTCTTCTTGAGCTTCCTGGCCACCAGCGTGGATGTTCGCGACTGGGTTCGGATCAACTCGTGAGCCTCCATCCTCAAGCGTCGAACTCTCCGATTCTACCGTCAGCCACCAGCTCTCCCAATACCGCCGCGAGCGCGCGAGAGCCGGACTCTGGTCCCCGGCACGTTCAACCACGTCGAAGCCCCCGAAGGATGCGGGAGCGGGACATATACTAACCCATCTTGTTCGAACGTCCCGCCGACCGCATCCGAGAGCCTGCCGACGCCGGGCAACTTCCTTGTGGCTAGGCTCCCGACCTGAACCACGATCTCCGGTCGTACGAGCGCGCGCAAGAGGTGAGGGCGGCAGTTATCGAACATCCTCCGCCCGGGAACCCTGTCCCCGCCACCCTCGGGCGACAAGCAGCCCCCTCACGTCTTTCGCTACGTCCACGACCGGCGCGTTGGTCCTTCCCGCAAGACATCGCGAACAGCCGCGCACCAGCTCCCTGTGCCGCTCGAGAGACTCCACACAGATACCGTAACTTGCCGCCGCCGAATATCTGGTGTGTGCGTTTGCAGGGAACCACACTACCCTGTGCTCTTCACAAATCTTAAGAAATCTATGACGTACCCCCTACCGCCGCCGAAAATCTACTGATAGAATCTGCCGCATGGGAAATCGGTCGCAGATGCGAAAGTTCAGGAAGAGG
>DASTQK010000022.1:0-4623 GCA_035761765.1 Rubrobacteraceae bacterium | reverse complement strand
TTCAGTCTCGTGTAGCCGGTTGCGCCACTGGCTCGCTCCGCCCCCTAGGCGCCCATCTTCGGAAAGGAGTTCTTAGCCTCTACCCAAATCTATTTATTGTGCTGCAACAGTGTATTGTCGGGGGCGACTTCGCGCAAACCTCGATCGGAGGGGTAACTCTGGGAAGAAGCGATAACCTCAGATAGGCAGGAACGCCACGGGAGGCGGAGGTTGGTATAACGTAGAGAGAACGCAGAGGAGGGGAAGGAGAGATTATGGCCGATCACGCTTCGTGTCCAGGATGTGGGCACGAGAACCCCTTGGAGAACCGCTTCTGTGGCTCGTGCGGCGTTTCGTTGGAGGCTGGCAACGCTATCGTAGCGCGCTGGGAGAACGACCTGACGGTAAAGCGTCACCTCCTGCCGGCAAGGCTTGGACCCACCGGCAAGGCGGTTGCTGTGGGTCTTGCGATGCTGGGTGTGGAGGTAGGACTCTCCTGGCTGCGTCACAGGATAAGAGCAGAAGACCGGGCATCGACATTGCCGGCCCGAGAGCCCGACACCTTCGTCTCTGAACGCCTCTTGAGACAGAGCCTGGAAGAGGTTTTCATCCAACATTGGGAGGTAAACGACCGGAGTGGGATCTTCGCTTGGCGAGAGATGCGCTCGATCGTTGATACGGAGTCGACTGATAGGCGCAGGTAGAACCAGCGTAGCTCTGTCCCTACTCGTGAGATGCACAAACCCTCTCCTCCCTGGCAACACTGTATCGTCGTCTGTGCAGTAGGCACGGGGAGAGCCGAGCGAACTGTGCCTCGGATGAGGCCAGCTTCCTCAATGGAGCAGTGAACGTAGCGGATGGAGGTTGCAGCGCACTTGGGGCGGCCTTAAGCGCGACTGAGCTATAGCACGAGGTCGATCAGATACGGGCCCTCGGAGCGAAGACCGGCGACCAACTGGCGCTCGAGCTCCTCCATCGTCTTGGCGCGTCCCGCCTCTACGCCCATGCCGCGAGCGAGGTCGACCCAGTCGAGTGTCGGCCGGTCGAGCTCCATCATGTCGAGTGCCCCGCGCCCCGCATCGCCCGCGCCGATGTTCACCAGCTCCTGCTTGAGGATCGCGTAGGAGCGATTGTTCAGGACGAGCGTGGTTACGTCGAGGCCCTCACGTGCCTGCGTCCACAGGGCCTGCAGAGTGTACATCGCGCTGCCGTCGGCCTGCAGGCAGACTACCTTACGATCCGGGCAGGCGACCGCCGCCCCGGTGGCGAGCGGCAGCCCGATACCGATCGCGCCGCCGGTAACCTGCAGGTAGTCGTGCGTAGCTGCGCACCGCGTCCGCGACATGAAAGCCGCAGCGGCGGTGAGCGCCTCGTCGACGACGATCGCGCCTTCCGGAAGTAGCGTCCCGACTGCTGCTGCGGCGGCCTCTGGAGTGAGCGCTTCACCCGAGGGTCGGGGGGGCTTCTCTCGCGCCTGGACGGGAGCCTTGTGCGGCGCGCCGAGCTCTTCGGCAAGCTCCTCCAGCGCCTGCACTATGTCCTCGGTGGGTGTGGCGAGGGTGTGGGTCTCGCATTGCGGCGGGTCAAGCGCGCTCGGTTTGCCGGGATAAGCGAAGAAGGCGACCGGCGCTCTGGAGCCGACCAGCACGAGGTGGCGCGCGTCAGCGAGGGTCGCGAGGGCGTCGTCGACGGGGTAGGGGAGGAAGTCGACAGCGACCCGCCCCGCCCCACGCTCCACCCGCGCGTTGAGCGTCTGCGCGAGCAGACGCGTGCCCGTCTTCGCGGCGATACGACCCGCCAGCGTCAGAGCCGGTTCGCGCAGGGCATGGCCGCCCATGAACAAGACGGCAGGCTCGCCGGAGCGCAAGACCCGAGCAACGTCTGCGATTGCTTCGGGTGTGACCGGCGCGCGACCCTCGACAGCAGGCAGCGGGGCCGGCCCGTCGGCCTCGTTCCAGGAGGCGTCGGCAGGGAGGATCAGGGTAGCGACCCGCCCCGGCGGGGCCATCGCCGCGGCCACGGCAGCTGCCCCGTCGCGCGCAACCGAGCGAGAGCCGGCCGAGGTCCGAACCCAATCCGAGAAGGGCCGCGCGATGCCCTCGACGTCGGAGGTGAGCGGCGCGTCGTACTGCTTGTGGTAGGTCGCGTGGTCTCCGACGATGTTGACCATCGGCGTGTTGGCGCGGCGGGCGTTGTGTACATTGGCGAGCCCGTTGGCGAGTCCAGGCCCCAGGTGCAGAAGGGTCGAGGCCGGCTTGTCTGCCATACGCGCGTAGCCGTCGGCCGCGCCCGTCGCAACGCCCTCGAACAGCCCGAGCACGCACCGTACGTCCCCGACCTGATCGAGCGCCGCGACGAAGTGCATCTCCGAGGTGCCCGGGTTGGCGAAGCATACCTCCACTCCCGCGCCGGCCAACGTCTTGACCAAGCTCGCCGCCCCGTTCATCCGTTCGTCCCTCTCCTTTGGTCCCGTCGAGGAGCGCAACCGCCCAATTCTAGTCTCGACGAGACCGCCGTGTCGTCGGGCTGCTACCACCGATATCCTCGAACGCAAGTGCCCTACCTATCATGACTGTGCTCCAGGCCGCCGGCAGGATCGCACCCACAGCGCAAGTATGAAGCCCCTGAAGGGTTTTCGTCTAGGGCAGTTCGAAAGGCGCCTAAATACCTACCCACCATTCGCAGTTTGCTGTTATACCCCCCTTAGTCATATCCGGCTTACCTAAGCCGTTTATGTCTGCCGTCGTTCGCGGTGGTCAAGGCGTGTACGTCTGGGTTAGAGTCGAGATAGGGCTAGAGACGGCGCGATGCACCAGATCCAGCTACCCCCCCGCGGTGGCACGTCTATTGCCGAAGAGCACGTCGCGGGCCTCCTCGTCGAGGTCCTCTATCGGACGGCGTAGCTCCTCTCCCACCTTCATCGCCCGTCGTACTGCTGGCCGTTCTCCCATCGCCTCGTACCAGCGCCCAAGGTTCGGGTAGTCCTCCACCCTCTGGCCCTGCCTCTCGTGGGAGGCGACCCAGGGATAGATGGCCATATCAACGATCGAGTACTCGTCGTCGACGAAGTAGTCGACCTCCGAGAGGCGAGCGTCCATCACCCCGTAGAGGCGGGCGGCCTCCTTGGTGTAGCGATCTACGGCGTAGGGTATCTCTTCGGGGGCGTATCCTCGGAAGTGGTGTGCCTGTCCCAGCATCGGTCCCACCGAGCTCACCTGGAACATAAGCCACTGCAACGCCTCGTATCTGCCACGCTGCGAGTGCGGCAAGAACCTGCCGGTCTTCTCCGCGAGGTAAAGGAGAATCGCTCCCGACTCGAAGACCGAGATCGGCTCTCCTTCAGGGCCTTCGGGGTCCACTATGGCGGGCATCTTGTTGTTGGGACTGATCCTGAGGAACTCCTCGTCGAACTGCTCACCGGCCGTTATGTCTACCGGTGCCAGGTCGTAGGGAAGCTCGGCCTCTTCGAGGAAGATGGTGATCTTCTTGCCGTTGGGCGTCGGCCAGAAGTAGAGTTCTATAGATTGTGGCATGCGGTCTCTCACTCCTTCGCAGTGCGTCGCAAGGTATTGTAGCGGGCCGTGCACGCTGCTTAGTCACGAATAGGCGCGAAGGTCGAGATCCAGTGGTCGTAACGGGAGACCATTATCGTCACCGCCCGACTTATTTCCCTCCCCGCACCACAGATTCGTTTCCTTCGTCTAACTCGCGGCGTCGAGGGCCAAAGGAAAAGCGGACTTGCCGCCGTCGATCCCGTTCAGCTCGCTCTCGCGCATCTACGGCACCTTCACGTCGGGTATTTCGGCCTTCTCCACCTTCACTTTGGGCGTCTTGATCTTAGGCACCTCCAGCGGGTCAGAAGACTCGACACCCTTCGGCTCAGGGACAGGTTCGTGCCCGGGCGACTTGGAGACAGGCGGCGGGCCAGAGCTCACAACGACAGCCACGCTCGTGCCGGGCCGGGCTTGGTAGCCAGAAGAAGTGTCTTGCGAGAGTAACATGCCCTTGGGCACTGCTTTACTTTTCGCATACGAAGAGACCCTAAGGAGGAGGCCCATCTCGGCCAGGAACTTCTCAGCTTCCGCTACGGTCATGCCGGCGAGATCAGGCACGGAGGCTGTCTCGGGCACCCGGTGCTGCCGTCTTTGCGGCGGAGAGGGCACCTGCGGCGCAGCCTGTTGGGGGGTGGCCGCCTTCTGCTCTGTCGAGCCAATATGCTTGGGTAACGAGGCAGCCTCTAAGCCCGAGGCTCCCTGGAGCGGGACGGTTTCTTCTCGCGATCTCCGCGGTTCCTCGGCGGTTTGTGCCGTCTCGGGGGCTCTAATCTCTTCCTTCGCCGGCACACGGGGAACCAGCGCACGCTCGAAGGGTTGCTGACTGTCTTTTGGGGAGAGGACGTCAGTCACCAGAGGATGATGGGTCAGAGTGCCGACGAGCCCCATTACTGCACTGATCGAGACGATCAGCACGGCGACGGGCAGCGCGAGGAGGGCCGTAACCAGCGAACCTCTCTTCCTGGCAGGGTGCTCTTCTACCACCGACGCAAGGTTTGACGCACCGGTGGCCGCCAGGGGCACCTCTCCCGACAGGAATCGTTTCAGATCCTCGGCGAGCTCCTCTGCGCTCGCGTACCTCTTGTGCGGG
>DASTQK010000021.1:0-3543 GCA_035761765.1 Rubrobacteraceae bacterium | reverse complement strand
TCTAAGCCTGATAGTACAACCCTTGATCCTGCTGCAAAGATCCGCGATACGGCTCTAGAGTTGCGGTGAGAGGCGAGGGCCATAGCGCGTCAGGCATGGTCCGAGCCGGTCTTCTACCTTCCTTCGGGGGTCAGCCTATCTATCCACTCGTCGGCCTCGGCGCGGGTCAGGTCCGCGAGCGGCTTGCCGATGCGGTTCTCCAGGCGCTCGACGCCGTTCTCGCCCCGCCACTCGACCGCGAGCGTCTTGAGGAGGTCCACCTGGCTCTTGCGGGCCTTGCCCGACGCTCCCCTCTTCGAGGAGCTCTTCGGGGCCGCAGCCTCCTCGGCTTTGCCGTTGTCCCCGGCGGCGCGCTCGGGGGCTTCTTCGGCGCGGGAAGCGCGCTGGGCGTTGCGGATGGGGGTGGGGCGGCTGCGGGCCTGCCCCCCGAAGCTCTCCGCAGGCGGGGCGTCGTCGCCGTCGGAGAGCTCCTCCAGAGCGGTGGCGCCGACGTTCACCGCGTCGCGCAGAGCTCGCGCCTTCGCCCGGGTCTCCGCCATCCTGATGATGTGCGGCACGATGTTGCGCCCCACGTTCTCCGGGGAGGCGTCACCGATGCCCGAGAAGTGTCTCCCGTCCTCCATCTCTGCTGTGGCCTTCACTATAGCGACGTTGCCGTTCGCGTCGTCGGGGACCTGGATCAGCTCCGTGTCTATGCTCCGCAGGCCGCGGCTGTGGGCCTCGTCGAGGAGGCCCGCGAACAGGACATATTGCTTTCCCTGCCTCGTTATGAGGAACTCGTCCCTCATAGGCCGCGCCGGACCTCGGCCTCGCGGTAGTCTTCGCCTTCGAGTGATATCCAATCGCACATCGAGATGATCCTGCTCGCCGTCCTCTCGCCGAGCTGGGCGGCGAGGTCTCTGGGCCCTGTGTTGGAGGTGAAGATGGTCGGCAGCTCTTCGCGGTAACGGTGGTTGACGATGACGAAGATGCGCTCCCTGACCCAGTCGTTGGCTCTCTCGGCGCCGAGGTCGTCGAGCAGCAGCAGCTCGGCGTTCTTGACGGAGTCCATCCACTCGTCTATGTCGCGGCCCGGGTCGTTGTATGCCCCGCGCATGTTGTCGAGCAGCTCCGGGACGGTGACAAAGAGCGCGGGCACCCGCTTCCTGGTAATGAGCTCGTTCATCACAGCGACCGCGAGGTGGGTCTTCCCGACCCCGACGTCGCCGCAGAAGTAGATCCCGCGTCCCTCTTCCTGGTTACTCCGCCAGTCCTTGATGTAGTCCATGACCTTGGCGAAGGCCCTCTCGGTGCTGCGGCTGATGGAGTGGTCGAAGTTGTCGAGCGCGTAGCCCTTCATGCGCTTGGACAGGCCGCTCCGCTCCTTGAGGGCAGCGACCCGTGCGTCGCGGCGCATGAGCTCCCACTCGCGCTGGTCGTTCCTGGTCTCGCACTCGGGCGTGCAGGGATGGTAGTACCACTCGCCGGGCCTGTCGTACTTCCTCTGGAGGGCAGGGGGGAACTCGACCCACTCGGCCTGCAGCTCGCGGCCGCAGTGGGCGCAGATCTTGTCGTCCAGCCTGAGCACCTCCGGCTTCCTACTCGCCGAAGAGCCACTCATAGCCCTCCCGGCGTCGGGCAGCAGATTGTCTATTCGCTCCATCCCTCACCCCCTCCCCCTTGAGCTTCAACGCTCCGCCCCGGACCGCGCCGCTCTCCTCGACGAGCCTGAGCTTGCGGTCCTGCTCGAAGCGCTCGACGTCCTGAGTGGTCTTGACGCCCCGCTCGACCCAGCGCTCGAGGATGCTCCTGACATAGCCGACCCTGCGGGCGTCGCGCTCGCTCGCGATCCTCAGGGCCTCGCGCACCGCATCTGGCGAGAGGCCGTCGCGCTCGCAGTACCCGTTGAGGAACTCCAGGATGTGCGGCGCCGGCAGCGAGCCCATGAAACGGAAGTAGTCGTCCGCGGAGACCCCCTCCGGCTCGGCTCGCACCACCTCCACGTCGCGCGCGGGCAGCTCGTCCCCTGTGTTCCCGTCCTGACGGTCCCGCTCCTCTACCCGGCCCGCCGGCGGGTACTCGGCGACCTCCAGCCAGCCGTCCCGCTCGAGGAGGAAGCCGGCCCCTGCCAGGGCCCTCATAGAGGCCTCCACGCTCGCAGGCGTGGACCTTAGAAGCTCCGCCAGCTCCTCGACCTCGACGCAGTCCCGCCCCAGGTCTGGCAGGAGCCTCAGCAGCTCGTAGAGGGCGACGGCCTCCGCCCCGAGGTGGGGCATCCAGCGCACGTAGAGCCGGGCGCGCTCTCCCCGCGCCCTCGTCTCCCCCGGTGGTACGAGCCTGATTCTCTCCATCCTGAAAGCCAGTATAGCGGGCACCGGTCGGTCTCTCTACGGGCAATGCCAGCCAGCCTTTGGCGCTAATCTGGCTGAGGGCCGGGGGCTGAAAGCTATATAATCCCCGTTCTGTGAGGTTCGAGCGCGCACTCCCGGGCACCAGCGAGGTCTTCCTGGCCGACGGAACTCCGCGAGATATCTACGTGCCCATCCTCGACGAGCTGCTGCGCACGGGGCCCGAGAAGTGGGAAGAAAGGTTGCGCACGGCGCACGAGGTGCTGCTGGAGGAGCAGTACTCGTTCGGGATCCTGGAGGGTGACAAGACCCATCCGACAGACTGGGTCCCCCGCATCGTCCCGGCCTCTGATTGGGAGCGGCTCGTGCGCGGGCTGGAGCAGCGCCTGAGGGCGATAAACGAGTTTCTGCGCAGGCTCGAGGCCGGCAAGGAGGAGGTCGTCCCCAGGGAGGTGCTGGAGAGCAGCATCCTCTACGACGTATCGACCCCCAACCGCTTCGGAGCGGTGCCGGTGCGTCAGATATCCTTCGACGTCGTGGCGGTCGAGAGCCGCAGAGCCGGCGAGACCGGCGGCTGGGAATACCTCGTCATCGAGGAGAACGCCAAGATGCCGGTCGGGCTCGCCGCCATGACCCGAAGGCGGAAGATCAGCGAGGATATCTTCTTCCCCGATTCCTATGTGGAGCTACCGGTCCACCCCCTCGACGGCTGGCTCGGACGCCTCGGCGACGCTCTGCGGGCGGCCTCCAGGAAAGGTCCCGAAGCGACGCTCGCCGTCGTCACCAGCGGACCCGGGGACCAGTTCTACCTGGATCACCACATCTACGCGCGCGAGATGGACGCAGTCCTCGCCGAGACCGGAGAACTCGGGCTCGACGATGATGGGTATCTGGTGCACGGGCCGACCGGGCGCACTATAGACGTGATCTACGAGCGCATAGACGAGGACAGGCTCTATGCCGAGGTGCCGGGGCTTCTGGAGTGCCACGTGTCGGGCAAGGTGCACGTCCTCTTCGCCCCGAACTCCGAGGTCGTGGACGACAAAGGTGTCTACGTCTTCGTCCCCGAGATGGTGCGGACCTACCTCGGGGAGGAGCCACTCATCGAGAACGCCCGGACCTGGTCGCTCGCGGTCGAGGAGGACTACCGCTACGTCATGGACCATTTCGCAGAGCTGGTCGTCAAGAGCCGGGGCGGCTACGGCGGCAAGGAGGT
>DASTQK010000020.1:0-3554 GCA_035761765.1 Rubrobacteraceae bacterium | reverse complement strand
CGCCAGTTCCCGGAGCGGGCGTCCCCCTGCCCTCGAGCCTCTCGGCGCTGTAGCTTCTGGGCGCGCACGATCTCGGGTTCGCGCTCGGCCTGCACAGCCCGGCAGGCCGCGTCAAGCGCGTATGCCCCAGCGTTATCTCTGAGGACCGGGACGAGGTGGTTGGCCGCGACCATGGCGTCCCTCAGAGCGAGGTTGATCCCTTGGGCGCGGACCGGAGACATGGGGTGCGAAGCGTCGCCCAAGAGCAGCATCCCGGGGACAGTCCACTCCAGGGCGCGGCCGACGAGCACGTTGAGCCGGGTGGGCCCCTCGATCTCGTCCCGGTGCGCGACGACGTGCTCGGCCAGCCACGAGGGCGACGATCGCACTGCTATGCTAACCCAGTCCTTCCCGCGGATATCCTCGAGGCCGCCCTTGGGCATGACCAGCCCGTATTGCAGGCGCCCGTCCCAGGAGGTGTAGCAGATGGCCGGGTGTTCCTTCGCGGCTACCGCGATCATGATCGAGCACCCTTCCCTCAGGCGCTCGGGTGCCGGCAGCTTGAACCAGAGCACGTCGTAGTGCTCGGGCAACAGCTCCAGCTCCAGTCCCGCACGCTTGCGCACGAGCGATCCACGCCCGTCGCAGCCGATCACGAGGTCCGCCAGCGCTCGTTGTGGCCCCTTCTCTGTCTCCAGCTCCGCCCCGACGACCCGGCCACCCTCGTCGCGGACCAGGTCGCGTAGCCGCGTTCCCCGCTCGAAGGAGAACGAGGGCCGCCCCTTAGCCTCCGCGACGATCTCCTCCAGCAGGGCCGGCTGAGAGACGACCCGCACGGCGCGCTCGCCGAGTTCCTCGGCGGGTTCGGGAATGACGAACACCTCCTCGCCGTCGATCCAGATGTCCCACGAGTCCACCCTGCGGCCCGGCACAGCCTCGAGAGCTCCCCCGAGCCCCATCTCGATCAGGGCGTCGATGCCCAGGGGCATGAGCCCCTCCCCGCGGAACACACGCTCGAACGACCTCTCGCGCTCGACGAGCCTCACGTCCACGCCGAAGCGTGCCAGCAGCAGCGCCGTCGCCGCCCCGGCCGGACCGGCGCCCACCACCAGTACTTTCACCGGGCAACCTCCCATCGCTACATTCGTCTATCCGAGAATCTACTCCAGTTGTGCCACGGACCTCTCCGACGAAGAGTGGGCTTGAAGCTCACCTCCCGCTCCTGAAGGCATCCGGTAGACCACGAACGCTTCCCTGCTCAATGACTTCGATGCCATCTTCTACGTTTTGAGGAGCGGACGCTCCTGGCGCCTGCGTCCCTGCGAGTTCCCGCCTTGGCCTACCGTCTGGGACAGCGACCATTGCGCTCTGAGGGCTGGATCCCAGGACGCTGACCGTAAACTGGGGATATCAGTGGTTCGTCCTGTTTATGCGCCGCCACCATCTATCCCTGTCTCCGCTTCCCCCGCAACGCGGCTATGCCTAGTATGGCTGCGACGCTCAGAGCAACGAACGTGGCCACGCGTGCCCTTGAAGTAGTGCTGGTTTTGGGTGGAGGTTCAGCCACCGACTGCCTGGTACCTGCCTCGTCCGTCGCGTCCAGGAGCGTGACCGTGCCCGCATCTCCGTCGACGCTGATCCTCTGACCCGACCGGATCCGCTGGGTCGCCACGCCTGTCCCGAGCACGGCGGGGATGCCGTACTCGCGCGCCACGATCGAGCCGTGTGCCAGAACCCCGCCCACATCTGTCACTAGCCCGCGCGCTTGAGAGAAGAGCGGCGTCCAGGCCGGCGTCGTCATCGGGCACACCAGGATCGTGCCCGGTTCCATCCTAAAGAAGTCCTCCGGCGAGCGGATGACGCTGGCCGGTGCACTCACCCGGCCGGGGCTGACGGCGAAGCCACGCACGGTAGTGCCGTCTGCTACGTTACGTCGCTGAGTTTCAAAGGCCGACATGTCGAACGGGCCCATGCGCACTTTGTAGTCTGGCGGCACCACCGGCGGCGGGCGAAGCCGCTTGCGGGCCTCGCGCAGCTCGCGCCGCTCGCGCAACAGGTCCGCAAGCTTGGGATCGGCATGGCCAGAGTCGTGCGCCAAGACGCCCTCCCTGATCTCGAGAGTCTCTAGAAAGAAGATGTCTTCGGCTGCGAGCAACGAACCGTCCTCGACGAGCCGGTGACCCAACTCGAGTGCCAGTCGCCGCAGGGTAGGCCAGCCAGCTCCCATGTAGAAAAGCGCTTGCTCTCGGTCCGGGCCGAAGCGTTGCGCCCAGCCGAGCAGTACCCGGAATGCTTTCCGACGCAGAGGGTCGAGGGATCGAGCCGTCTCCTCCACGAGCGTGTCGCGCTCGGCGACGATGGCCCGGTGGCGTGCTCGTACGTCGTGGCCGGTTTGCTGCACCATCGCCTTGAGGCTCAGCAGGACCGGCAGAGGGTCATCGGCCTGCGTGGGCGCGACGAAGTCCAGGTTGTAGACCTGGTGACCGTACCGGTCGAGGTAGCGCGCGAAGGCGTCGAGCCAGGCCCGACCAGCCGGCGTGCCCTCGAGCGCTTCGGGCAAGCCAGCGGCCGGTGTGGCAGCGACGAGGGCCAGCAACTCGTCCGAGGCACGAATCCGCTCGGCCAACCCCTGAAGCTCGGCCTCGGCGTCCAGAGCCGGAGAAGGGAAGCCGCGCAGGAACGTCCCACTGATTACGCCGCGGCCAGACGCTGCCAGGAAGCGTCCCAGCAGCGCGTCCGTCACCTTCGCGCGGGCTAGCATCAGGACGCAGGCGAACCAGTAGCGGGCATCTGCCAGCGCTAGCTCGCGCACGCCCGCCAGGAGACGTTCGCCGGGTACGCTAGCCACGTCCTCAGCCTTCCATCGTTCGACCGTGCTCAGGTAGGCGGGCAGCGCCTGCTCGCGCCAGTACGCTAGCGTCTGGTCCCCGAACATTATCCGAAATTCGTCGACGGTGGCGCGCAATAGTAGCGGAACCATGCTCCACTTGACAGGCTTGTAGCTAGCCCGCGTGTAGGCGTAGCCGTTGATGGTGGTGAAGAGCGGCCGGTCGACGAAGTCCTCCACCCGAAGGTACGTCATCCGGAAGAACTCCATCATGCCGTCGATCGAGAGCTCGAGACCTTCGCGCAGGTACAGCTCGTCGAAGAGCGGCGAGAGCGGCTCCGGCATGTTCTCCACCACCTGCCTGCGCCACCACGCCGAGCCGGGGTAGGGCGGCTCCCACCGCACCTCGCCAAGCACCGCGGACTGCAGATTGGTGATCGGACGCGCCTGGAGCACCCACAAGCACCCGTCGGCATACGCCCACTCGATGTCCTGCGCGACGCCGAAGTGACATTCTATCTCGATGCCGATCTGGGCCAATCGCACGAGCTGCCAATCGTCCAGCGCAGGTCGGGCTGCTCGCTCCGGCTCGAGCGAGCGCTCGAGAGTGCCATGCTCCGCCAGAACGGTCTCGACCTCCTGCTGTCCGGTCTGGCGCTCCCGTACCGATAAGGTCGCACGATCCAGGGTGAAACTGTCCGGTGTGGCAAGGCCTCCGACCACCGCTTCCCCGAGGCCAAGAGCTGCG